>JAZUFJ010000309.1:0-4941 GCA_045640645.1 Lachnospiraceae bacterium | reverse complement strand
TACCACAGCTGCTTTTCAGTAGAGTTAGAAAAAGTACAATTAGTTTTTGATTATTATAAGGGAAAGCTTGATGGGCTTTCCCCTAATAAACCTGTTTATTTCTTTGCATCCCATAAGCACAGGGATCATTTTAATATGGAACTGTTCCGCTGTCTGGATGAAAGCTATGATGTAAGATATGTGCTGGGCAGTGATATAAAGCTGAACGCAAAGTATATGGAGCGTAATGGCTACGATCCTGCGATACTTGACAGAACACTGCGAGTAGCAAAGAATGCGGAATATAATCTTGAGAATGGTTTACGGATACGTACTCTTAAATCGACAGATTCCGGAGTGGCTTTTATTGTAGAATGTGAAGGAATAAAGCTATACCATGCAGGAGACAATAATCCATGGTGCTTTATTACAAATGAGGATACTGATAATAGGCATCAGGAAGAAGAATATCTTAAACAGCTGATGACTATTAAAGGTGAACATTTTGATGTAGCGTTTATACCATTAGATTACAGGCAGGGTGGCTATTATCATTTGGGTATGGATTATTTTATGGATATGACAGATTGTGATCATGTTTTTCCCATGCATTTATGGGGATATCACAGGATATGTGATGAGTTTATTGAAAAGGTATCTCCAAGCTATAGTGATCAATTTGTTGCAGTTCATCATAAGAATGAGGAGTGGATATTTTAATGGAGATTTATTCGTACTTTAAAAAGAATGATCAAAAGAAAAATAATATAACCGCTTCTGCTAAAAAGGAATATACAGAGGAAGATTTTAGGAGAATAAGAACATATCATGATAAGATGTGTAGTCTTAAAAATATAGATTTTATCATAGATGATATTACCTGGAATGATCTTGATATGGACAGGGTCTTTTTAGAGATCGATCGGACCTATTCAACGGTGGGAGAGGAATATTTGTATCATATTCTCAGATGCCCGAGGAAGAGGGAAGAGGATCTGTCAGAATTTGACAGGATAAAGAATTATTTTTTAAAAGAAGACAAGATTCCAGAACAGGTTAGTACTGAAAAAGAAAAGATATCTTCTGATATATTTGAAATAAGGAAAATCTTAAAAAATATCGGAAAGATGTCAAAATATTCTCTTACAGAATCTTTATATGGATGTCTTGATTTGCCTTATGAGAACAATTCTGTTCATTATATTATAAATGCTTTAATAATAATTAGTTTTTGTCTTATTTTCTATGTGCCGTCATGGGGTGTTTTATCATTTTTTGCTATGCTGGCAGTAGGAATAATATCGTATTTTAAATATAAAGCAAGGATAGACCGTTATATTACCAGTATGATATATGTACTGGTAATGCTAAAGGCTTCAGAAAAGCTCTGTAAACTAAAAATAAATGAGCTTAATGAAGAGCTTAGCCAGCTTCAGGGGATAAATAGTAAATTTAAATCATTTAAAAGAAATACATATGTTTTGTCAACGGCACTTCATACGACGGAGAACCCTATCGAATTACTTTTGGATTATGCAAGAATGATTTTTCATGTAGATATTATCAAGTTTAATTCCATGCTTGGTATCATGAAAGAGCATGCTGATGATGTTGAAAGGCTGAGATCAGTTTTGGGTATGATCGATGCAGCGTCTGCAGTTTCGGTATTTATTACCGATAATCAGGGAGCTTACTGCGTTCCAGAATTTGACAGCAGTTCAAAAAGGCTGATTATTGAGGATGCATTTCATCCGCTTACTAATAGACGTATTTTCAATTCTATTGATACTGAAAATAGTGTACTTATTACAGGCTCAAACGCATCCGGCAAGTCAACGTTTCTTAAAATGGTAGCTATTTGTGCTATTCTTGCTCAGACTATAAAGCTTGTACCGGCAAGAAGCTATAAGGGTAATTTCTATAGAATATATTCATCAATGGCTTTAAGAGATTCAATAGCAAAAAAAGAAAGCTATTTTATAGTAGAGATTAAGTCCTTAAAGCGTATTGTAGATGCAGCTGAAAACAAGGAACAGGATAAGATGCCGATAATATGCTTTATTGATGAAGTATTAAGGGGTACTAATACAGTAGAGAGAATAGCGGCTTCATCTGAAATTTTAAAGAATTTGGACGCAAATGGAGTGATCTGTTTTGCTGCCACTCATGACATTGAGCTTACGTATATTCTTGAAGATATATATAATAACTATCATTTCGAGGAACAGTTTGTTAGCGGTGATATTACTTTTGATCATAAGATTTACCAGGGAAGAAGTTATACACAAAATGCAATTAAACTGTTGTCAGTGATAGGATATGATGATAAAGTGGTTGGTGCAGCAAAACATAGAGCAGAAGGTTTTGTGGCACAAGGAAAATGGGATAAGGGCTAGAGGAGGTATTAATGAGGGTAACGATTTATACCGATGGTTCTGCAAGAGGGAATCCAAATGGACCGGGTGGATATGGTGTAGTTATACATTATACAGATTCAAAGGGTGTTCTTCATAAGAGAGAATATTCCGAAGGATATAAAAAAACTACTAATAACCGTATGGAGCTTATGGCGGTTATAGTAGGGCTTGAGGCTTTGACAAAGCCATGTGAAGTAGAGATAGTGTCCGATTCAAAGTATGTAACAGATGCTTTTAATAAAAACTGGATAGAGTCCTGGGTGAAAAATGGATGGAAGACCAGTACAAAGGCTGCAGTACAGAATCAGGATTTATGGAAACGTTTGCTGGAAGTGAAAAATAAGCATAATGTAAGCTTTACCTGGGTGAAGGGCCATGACGGACATCCAGAAAATGAGAGATGTGATGAGCTTGCAACCAGTGCTGCAGATGGAGATAATCTTAAGGATGATATAATATCTGAGGATAATTAAAGTCGATAACCCATAGGCAGATATCCAGAGAAATGAAAGAAGTTGTTAATAAATTTTATATAAAGAATAGATTATATTTTTAGGAAGGGCGAAGAGATGATTACTTATTATGTTTTAGTTATGGTTGTAAGCATTGCTATTGTTGTTGGAGCAGTTGTATGCGGCAAAAAGCTTCGTGATAATAAGGATGCAAAAAATACAGAAGTTAAAAACGAGAAATAAACTGTTTTAAATGAGAGGATGAAAAAATGGATTTGATGTATAAGAGTACCCGGGGTGACGCTACTTTGGTTAGCGCCAGTCAGGCTATTATTAATGGTCTTTGTAAGGATGGCGGTCTTTATGTACCAGTGTCTATTCCTAAGCTTAATTTAAAGCTTGAAGAGCTAAGCAGCTTGTCATATCAGGAAACTGCATATCAGGTAATAAAGGAGTTTTTGACTGACTTTACAGAGGAAGAGCTTCGTGATTGCATAAATAAGGCATATGATAAGAAATTTGATACAGAAGAGATAGCTCCTCTGGTAAAGAAGGGCGACCAGTATTTCCTTGAGCTTTTTCATGGACAGACTATAGCTTTCAAGGATATGGCTTTATCACTTCTGCCACATTTGCTTACCACATCCCTTAAGAAGAATAACATCGAACAGGAAGTAGTTATCCTCACCGCGACAAGTGGTGATACAGGAAAGGCTGCTCTTGCCGGCTTTGCAGATGTAGCTGGCACAAGAATTATTGTATTTTATCCTGCTGGCGGCGTAAGTAAGATGCAGGAACTTCAGATGGTTACGCAGAAGGGAAACAATACAAAGGTTGTTAGCGTCAGAGGCAATTTTGATGATTGTCAGAGCGGCGTTAAGAGTATCTTTAATGATAAAGAATTTAATGATGAGCTGTTTGAGAAGGGCTTTATTTTATCAAGTGCTAATTCTATAAATATAGGACGTTTGGTACCACAGGTAGCTTATTATGTTTATGCATATGGAAGAATGGTGAAGATGGGGGCTATTAAGTGTGGTGAGCCTCTTGATTTTGTAGTGCCAACAGGAAACTTTGGTAATATTCTTGCTGCATATTATGCTAAGGAAATGGGTATTCCTGTAGGCAAGCTTGTTTGTGCGTCAAATGAAAATAAGGTTTTATTTGATTTCTTTGAAACGGGTATTTATGATAGGAACCGTGAATTTATCCTTACCACATCACCATCAATGGATATTCTTATTTCCAGTAACCTGGAAAGACTTATTTTCCATTCATGTGGAAATGATGCAGAGAAGAATGCAGAGCTCATGAAGTCATTAGCTACTGAAGGAAAATATGAGATCACAAAGGCCATGAGAGACTTTATGGATTGCTTTATCGGCGGCTATGCATCAGAACAGGATGTTTTTGATACAATAAAGAGCATTTATGAGAATTGTGGATATGTTATAGATACACATACAGCCGTTGCAGCTTATGCTGATAAGAAGTATAAAGAAGGCTCAGACAGTGCTAATAAGAGCGTTGTAATATCTACTGCCAGTCCATTTAAGTTCTCAAGAAATGTTATGAAGGCTGTTTCTGCTAGCTTTGATAATGAGGATGATTTTGCTATCGCAGATGAGCTTTCAAGACTTGGACAGGTAGAATTGCCTAATGCTATTAAGGAAATTAGAAATGCAGATATATTACATAATACAGTTTGTGATATAAATGAAATGAAATCTATTGTTGAAAAGGGACTGAGAAAATAATTATGAACGAGTATTTAAAGGCTGTTAAGCCTAAGTTGTTTTCTGTAATAAAAGATTATACCTTTAAACAGTTTGCTAATGATGCAGTTGCGGGAGTAATAGTTGCTATTATAGCGCTTCCTCTTTCAATTGCCCTTGCTATCGCCTCTGGTGTTAACCCTGAACAGGGTTTATATACAGCTATTATTGCTGGGTTTTTTATTTCATTACTTGGAGGCAGCCGTGTACAGATCGGTGGTCCAACAGCTGCTTTTGTAGTAATAATTTATGGAATTATTGCCCAGTATGGAATGAGCGGCCTTACAGTAGCTACGCTTATGGCAGGAATAATAATGA
>JAZUFJ010000308.1:0-2961 GCA_045640645.1 Lachnospiraceae bacterium | reverse complement strand
AGATAAAAGACGAATTCTTCTTTATATAATAGTGACATTTGCCATTACATATATAGTAGAATTTGGAATAATGTTCCCAAGAGTGGGAACGAATGGAGTAAACGGAGATTCTTTAGTTTCTTCATTATTCTTTTTGGTGATGTTTATCCCTGCTTTGGGAGTACTCATAACGAGACTAATTACAAAGGAAGGGTTTTCAGAGCATAAATTAAACTGGACATGGAATAAGGGAAGAGGTAAATACTATTTAATGGCATGGGTACTTCCTTTTATGCTTACAATTTTAGGTGTAATAGTTTATTTCTTAGTATTTCCAAAGACCTTTGATAAGGATGCTTCTTATTTTATGCAGGCGGTTAAAATGCCAGGGCTCAATCCGGCATCTGTCAGGAAAACACTTATTAGTCAGGGACTTGCTTCTTTGGTATTTGGGCCAATAATTAATTTTATTCCATGTTTTGGAGAAGAATGGGGATGGAGAGGATATCTTCTTCCTAAGATGCTAAAGAGCACTAAACCGGTTCCTGTTATCATTATAAGCGGAATAATATGGGGACTTTGGCATATGCCATTAATAATAATGGGACATAATTATGGAACAGATTACTTTTTGTATCCGGTATTAGGCATATTATTGATGTGTCTGTTCTGTATTGAAACAGGAGTCCTTTTATCATATGTTACGATTAAAACAGACAGCTGCATACCGGCTATTATTGGACATGGAGCCTTTAACGGTATTGCTTCTGTTGGAATATATTTTACTTATGATGGTGGACAACCGATATTAGGACCGGCAACCTGTGGTTTGATAGCCGGTATTCCTTTATTGATTACCGCAGTTATATTAATAGTAAAGCTTTTAAAAGATTAATCAGACAGGAAATTTTTTTGAGGGATATAAAATAATTAGTAAGGATGGAGGTTTGATAGCAATTTAGTTTGATGAGGTACCCAGGAAGGTACATATTAGGTGAAAAAAATGGATTTACGAGCGTTAAGAGTCAGAAGATTTAAGCGTATTATTATCACCACAATTATGTTGCTGATATTGTTGCCAACTATTTTGTGTGTGGTATTGTTCTGGCAGATGAATAAGCTTCAAAGACAGCTTAATGAGCTGGCCATAAGCAGAACGGGACAAAAAACAGTTCTGGAGGCAGCAAGCGAAATTAAAGAGGGCGAAGATGGTCCGATCATACAGAAGGCTTTAGAAGAATGGAAAGAGCTTCCAATAAATGCTTCATCACCTGAGGGCGACAGCTTAGAAGATTCCTCTGTAAATTATGATTATGATATAAAAACCATATCTAATGAAGAGGTGTCTGTTGAGGAAACATCAGATGGTGAGATATCGGAGGGAAAGACTTCAGAGGATGGTCCTAAGGATAGTGAAACTATAGAAAAGAAAAAGGTATATCTTACCTTTGATGATGGGCCAAGCGCAAATACTGGGAAGATACTTGATATACTGGATAAGTATAATATAAAAGCTACCTTCTTTGTTGTTGGAACAGAAAATGAAGCTTTTAAGAAATATTATAAGGAAATTATAGACAGAGGACATGCTATTGGAATGCATTCCTATTCTCATGTATATTCAGAGATATATGCTTCAGAGGACAGCTTTTTAAGTGATCTTTCAAAGATAAGGAAGCTTATATATCAGGAGGCCGGGGTTACCACAGATTTGTACAGGTTCCCAGGAGGAAGCTCTAATACAGTTTCAAAGGTGCCAATGCCGGAGCTTATTAATACTCTTGATTCCTTTGATATAAGATTTTTTGACTGGAACGTATCCAGCAAGGATGCTACAACACAGCTCCTTGATACCGGCTCCATAGTATCTAATTGTTTATATGGTATAAATGATACAGAGGAGGATGCGGTAGTGCTTTTACATGATCTTTCAAATAAGACTACTACTGTAGAGGCTTTACCGATAATAATAGAAAATTTATTGAATCGTGAAGATATCGAGCTTTGTTCTATTACGGAAGATACAAAAGTAATCCATCATAATTAATTGTGACCAGTTATAACAGGATGTTATAGCGGAGAATGTAAAGTACAAATTTGGGAAATATGTCATTAAACTAAATATATGAAAACGGAGGATACAAAATGAGTTTTTTTAAGGATTTCAAAGAAGATCTTTCTCAGGCAGTTAACGAGCTCATGCCAGAGGAAAATACTAAAGTAAATGTTCCAGAGGCAAAAGCTGACGAGCCACAGATGGTAGATACTATTAGTGACAGCTCAGTTTTTGGTAAGGATGATATAGCAGATTTGCTTAATATGATTGATCCTGTTCCGGTTAAGGAGGAGCCAGTAGCTCAGCCTGTACAGGAAATTTCAGTTCCTGTTGAGGAAGAGGTAAAAGAGGAGCCTGTTGTAGAGACTATTAAACTATTTGATGATATTCAGCCAGCGCCAGCTGTTAGCGAAATCAATGTAGCTCCAGAACCAGTTCCAGTAGTAGCGCCTACTCCAGCGCCAGCACCAGTTCCGGTAGCACCTGCTCCGGCACCAGCTCCAGTTGCGCCAGCGCCTGCTCCAGCTCCAGCTCCTACTCCGGTAGTACCTACATATGTTGAGCCAGAGCCAGTGGCACCAAAGGTTCCGGTTGCACCGGTATTTTCACCATATACAGCTGAGAGACCAGCACCAATCAATACAACAAAAGGGGATGTAGCAATGGAAACAGGATTAGTTATTGCAGGAATGACTGTAACAGGAGATATAAAGGCAGAGGGTAACCTTGATGTTAGAGGAAGCGTAACAGGTAATATTGATGTACTTGGAAAGCTTGATGTAACAGGATCTATTCAGGGTAATTCAAAGGCAGAAGAGGTATTCGCAGATGGAGCTCAGATTAATGGAGAGATTCATGCAAGCGGTACAGTAAAGATTGGTCAGAGCACTGTAGTTAAAGGTAATATCACAGCAACAAGTGCAGTT
>JAZUFJ010000307.1:0-1950 GCA_045640645.1 Lachnospiraceae bacterium | reverse complement strand
CCAATCTCTTCATATCCTTACGGTCAAAATATATAGATCCCTTTTGCGGTGTTTCAAAGCCAAGTAGCAATCTGATAAGCGTTGATTTACCACAACCGGTAGGGCCTACTATTGCCACATATTCTCCCGCCTTTATTCTTAATGACAAATCATCTATAACATTAGGCAGGTCTTCACTGTATTTAAAGCTAACATTACTAAATTCAATAGCGCCCCTTATTGATGTTACTATTTCCTTTTCGCCGTCAAGTTCTGTTTCTGCCTCAAGAATAGGTTTTACCATTTGCAGAATAGGACGTATAGTAGCGATTGTAGTAGCTACTGAAGCCAACGACATAAAGGCTGCTGATATCATACCGTAAGCTGCATTAAACGCAGTATAATCCGCTACCGAAACATGACTTATATACGCAATATAATACATTACAAGATTACCCATTAAGGATATAGTCATTGTTATCGCCCCGTTAAACTTAAGAAACATAGGCGGATTATATAAAAGCTTTGCTTCCTTTGCATATTGCTTTGCCCATCTTGCAAACATTCTCTTCTCAGCACCGGCCAGTTTAATCTTTTGTATACCGGATATCATAGAATATGTCAGACCACCGGTCTTAGTAGACAGCTCCATACCTTTCTTTGAGATGCCCATTTGCATAAATGTTGTTATCAGGGTAACAATCACAGTAATGATTGTTACTGTAAGAGCAGGGGTTACAAGTGCCTCTGCAAAGCCAAATATCTGTCCAATATATATTAAAGAAAATATTGAAGGAATACCTAGCTCGCCGATGGTGTTTACTAATGTATCACATAATACGTTAATATAATCTGCTCTCTGACTAAGCTCACCTGGAGAATACTCTTTAAAAAACCTTGTATTCAGGGAAAGCATTCTGTTCATCACGGCAGCTTCCACCACAATACTCTGTTTCATTGATATTCTCGTATTAACAAGACCTGTAAAAACTGAAATAAAGAATCTGCTTATAGTATAGCTCAGCATAAAAAATGCCAAGGCCATCAATACTTTAACACTACCGGATTTGAGAACGCTTCCATACATCCATTTCATGAAATATGGTAAAAGCAGGCCTACTACTGCTGCCAGTGCCATTATTCCCAGATACATTACGATATCCACAACTGAAAGCTGTTCTAAGGAATATTTCAAAAGATCCCACATAGAAAGCTTTTTATTAGGCAAAGGCTTATAAAAGCATATAGCATCCACATCTACCAGCTTCTGTGTTCTTCTATTTATTCTTACCCTTATTCCCTTTGTGTAATCATAATAAGAATATCCTCCAAGGCTTGAAGGTATTAGGGCTACTACTATACCACTTTCCTTAAGAGTACCTAACATCGGGCCTATTGCATCTCTATACCAGCCTTCGTCAAGCTCTACTTCTCTGCTTAGAATTCCATGTGGACGCAATCTGTATTCCAGCTGTTCATCAAATGATTCTATCTGGCTGGGAATATCCTCAACCTGACTCTTAATATTGTAAAATTTCAGAACCTCTTCAATGGCTGAGCCTGCTATTTTCTTTTTATCAATTGAAGCTCTGACATACTGGCCCATAACTGCATAAGCTATGTCCTCAAGACTGCTCTCAAACATTTGTATATCAGATTGTTCTCTATATTTTAACTGTTCATCAATCCAACCCATAATTTATTCCTTGTTTTACTCTGCTATTTCTTTTCCGGATACTATTCACTGGTAACAAGATCATTGTAAAGATCACATCTTGCAAACAATTCTTCATGTGTACCTCTGTCTATTACCTCTCCATCCTGCATAACTATTATTTCATCACAGCTTCTGATAGTTGATAGTCTGTGGGCCACGATAATACAGGTTATACCTCTATCCTGAATAGCTTTTACTACTTCGTATTCTGTCTTGGAATCAAGAGCAGAGGTTGCCTCATCCATAATAATAAT
>JAZUFJ010000306.1:0-8825 GCA_045640645.1 Lachnospiraceae bacterium | reverse complement strand
ACACATTGTAATAAGATCTGCACCAATATGTCCGTAGCTGATAGCACCATGGTTAGCTCCCCAGTTGTTCATAACGTCATAAGCTGTCTTGAATGGGCTGCCTTCCTTGCCATCACATCTTGGTGTGAACCATGTACATGGCCATGTATAGTCTGTTCTCTTCCAAAGAACATCTGTAACCTCATCTGGAAGACATACTGTCCATCCTTCAGCGATCTGAAGAACTGGTCCAAGACCCTTTACAAGGTTAAGACGGATCATTGTAGCTGGCATTTCTGCACGTGTAACGAATCTTGAAGAGAATCCGCCGCCACGGAAATATCCGTTATCAGCTGCACACCATTCTGTTGCTCCCATAATAGTCTTTATATCGTCTTCTGTTATATCATACCATTCTTTTATAACTGGATTACCGTTTGCATCCTTAACTTCACCACATGCGTCAAGACAACATGCTCCTGAATTGATAAGGTGAATAAATCCGTTTGATTCTTTTGCTTTTCCTTCGATATCATAGCCGCTTGCCTTCTTAACAGCTTCACCGCTCCAGTATGTACGAACGTCAGCGAACATCTGTGGACGGTTAGTAAGCAGCTTCATAAAGAGCATTCCAAGACCATTTAATGTGTCGTTTTCTGTAGCGAGAACAAATGGCTCTCTAGCTCCATTCCAGTCAAATGATGTGTTAAGAATAGCCTCTGGGAAATCACAGTTTGGCCAGTGGTCTGTCCACTGTCTCTGTCCCTGGAAACCACCACAAATTGCATTGTGTCCAACAGACTCTTCTTCGCATCCTTCTGGAAGATTCTTATTACCCTGATATAAATCTTCGATAATAACTGCCATCTTTGCGATGAACTCCCAGTCTTTAGCCTTTTCTTCATCAGACTTCTTAATAAAGTCTGGGTTCTTATCAAGACCTTCCTTACAGTTAGCCTTGATCCAAGCAAGAGCTTTCTGGTATTCATCTTCATTATAAATATGTTCATCTATACGTCTGATGATTTCAACCTCATCAACAGACTCTACACGCATACCTAAGTATTCTTCAATAAATGCAGAATCAATAATTGATCCGCCGATACCCATACAAATAGAACCAATCTGTAAGTATGATTTATCTCTCATTGAAGCTGCAGCTACAGCTGCACGTCCAAATCTTAAAAGCTTCTCTTCTACGTCAGCTGGGATTGATGTATCGTCAGCATCCTGAACGTCATGCCCGTAAATACCAAATGCTGGAAGACCCTTCTGAGCATGTGTAGCGAGAACTGATGCAAGGTAAACAGCACCTGGTCTCTCTGTTCCATTGAAGCCCCATACACCCTTGATTGTAAGAGGGTTCATATCCATTGTTTCAGCACCGTAGCACCAGCATGGTGTAACAGTAAGAGTAATAGCTACTCCTTCTTTTTTGAATTTATCTTCGCAAGCTGCTGCCTCAGCAACACGTCCGATAGTAGTGTCAGCGATAACAACCTTTACAGGTTCACCATTAGAATATTTAAGGTTATCTGTAAAAAGCTTTGCAGCTGATTTTGCCATGTTCATTGTCTGCTCTTCAAGACCTTCTCTAACCTTAAGAGCTCCTCTACGACCATCAATTGTAGGTCTGATACCGATAACTGGGTAATCACCAATGTATCTGTTATTTGCCATAATTAAACCTCCTTAATAAATACGAATGCAGCTATCTCTGCAAACTATTGTGATAGTGTCATTATATTACTATTTTATAAGGATTTATATGATATTTTCTGTATAAACTATGACAATATTCACCTATAAGACATTTTTATCCTTATATTCATTGCTATTTTTATTCTATAATTACTGTAATTCTATTTTTATGCTTTCTTCTCCTGTATAATGAATTTCCTTTTGGAAAACATTACCATCACAGTGATTGTACTTTATTATAAAGCTGCTATTAACAGGCATTTTACCTTTATTTTCTGAAAGATACAGGCATTTCTCTTTATCTGAATATCTTAGCTCAATAAGGCTATATTCTCCTTTTTCATAATCGTAGCCATCGCCACTGTCGTTATATAAAGAAAAAATCGAATCTGCCCCTTCATATATAAGAATAGTATCTGTCTGCCCATCCTTTTCACCAGAATAGGTGATATCTTCTGATAGTGGAATAATAGAGCCGGCCTTTACAAATAATGGCATGGTATCGATACCTGCATAAGCATTTATCTCCTGTCCACCCTCATAATATTTTCCGCTATAATAATCATAGAAACCTGCTCCCGATGGTAAATAAACTTTTTTATTGTATGCACCATCGTCTTTGCTAAGTTTTACTCCATTTGGAGCATAGTACATAGGCTCATATACCGGCGCTACTAAAAAGGCCGGTCCAAACATGTATTCATCTGTTGTCTCAATAGCCTTCTCATCATGTGAATAATCAAATGCAAAGCTTCGCATCATAATATATGATTCATCATGAGCCATATGATACATAGAATAAATGTATGGCATGATACTATATCTTAACTTAATATATTTTATTATTGTCTCATAAAACGGAAGCTCTACACCATCCTGGTTGATAAAGTTCCATGGTTCTCTTGGAGTATCAGTACCATGAGATCTGAAAACAGGCAAAAAAGCACCAAACTGAAGCATTCTTGTATAAAATTCCCTATATCCGGGATCATTTACGCCATCATTGTAATCACCATTCCAAAACCATAATGGAGAAGTGCTCTCATTATTACAGCCTCTGTTTTCGTATTTATCCTTTACAGTAAAGAAACCGCCGATATCAAGAGTCCAATAGGGATTACCTGAAAGTCCCATCTTCATTCCCTCTACTATCTGTTTCTTTATAACGTCCCATCTTGCGCAGATATCGCCTGACCACAAAATAGCCCCATATTTCTGGCCGGAAACATATCCGGAACGGGTAAGGTTAACTACACGTTTATCCGTGATTGTTCTTCTCCAGTTTTCATATATGCCTTTTGCGTGATAGATTCCATAGGCATTAAGCTGCTCCCATTTCATTGATTTTTTGGAATCACCTACCACTAATTCATATCTTAATTCTTCAGGTCTCTTCTCTTCTCCGTTCCAGTCTGCATCTGAAAAAGGCTCTGCATTATCGCACCAAAGCGCATCTGTACCAGCGGACATTATCTCCCTTTCACACTGTCTCCAGTACAGATTACGGAATTCATCTTCAAAAGCATTATATACATTGGAATTATTAAGCAAGCCTCCATGCCTTTTAAACTCTTTATAATTTTCTCCCTGAGGGCTCATATTAGGCCATATGGATACCATGAATTTCGTGTTCATTTCATGGAGCCTGTCAACACAGCCTGGCAGATCAGGATATCTCTTTTTGTCAAAGATTTTTTCTCCCCAAAGACCGTCCTCCCAGCTGTACCAGTCCTGAACAATACAATCAATCGGAATATTTCTTTTCCTGAACTCTTCTACTGTTTCTATAAGCTCTGCTTCGTTCTTATATCTTTCTTTGCTTTGTACATAGCCTGCTACCCATCTGGGCATCATTGAAGCTTTTCCGGTAAGCTTCTGGAAGGTCCTTACCAGAGAGTCCACATCTTCCCCTAAAATAATGTAGTAAACTATATTTTTTGTAGTATCTATTTTCAGCTCTATTGTGTCATCTGTACTGTTAAATATCACATTACTTTCAGTATCCAGAAAAATTCCGTAGCCCGAAGTTGTAACTATAAATGGAATAGCTATTCTCATATTTGACTGATACAAGTATTCTTTTTTACCATGATAGTTAAAGACACCATCCTCATACTGTCCAAGACCCATCAGAATATCCTTCTGACCTATCTCAAATTTCAGACTACCCTTATTAGAAAACCTTTCAAATTCAGTTTTTGCGTTCTTAATATAGGATACTTCACCATTAGCCGTAAGCTTTGTTCCCATTATAGGCTCGCCATCGATTTTATAGGCCTGAACTTCTTTTGTAGAATACTTTATAGATGATTCCTTGAGCACTACTCTGCCATTAACAAAAAAACTTATAGTATTATCTTCGTTGACGGTATATAGAGTCTCATTATCCTTGCACAAAATATCTGAAGACTCCATTACAAAGTCTTCAGATATATACATGCTGTTTTCAGGCTCTATTTCACTATATGAATAGGAAACTCTTATTATATTTTTATTTACTACTGAGATAAATCTGTTTAATTTTTTCATAATGCTTATCCTTGTAATTTAATAGTACCTGCATCATAAGGTCATGCAGACTCATCATAATTATCGTATTAGCCCTTTACAGCTCCTGAGGTCATACCTGCTACAATATACTTTTGTCCCAGCAAATAAACAATAATTACAGGGAGTGAAGTAAGAAGAATATCTGCACATACCAGGTTCCAGTCTTTGAAATACATTCCAAAGAAATTATATACAGAAAGTGTCATCGGCCACTTTTCTGTAGAGTTAAGGAAGTAAAGTGGTGAGGTAAATTCATTCCATGTATTTAAGAATGTCAATACTACTGATGTAGCTACCGCTGGTTTTAACAGAGGTAAAACTACTGAAAAGAACAATTTCACTGGTCCACATCCATCAATAATAGCTGCTTCATCCAGTTCAACAGGTACCTTTGCCACAAAACCATGGATAAGGAAGGTCATAAATGGCAGCTGCATTGCTGTATATAAGAGAATGATTCCTAATTTAGTATTATTAAGATGCAGCATCATAAGCACCTTTGTAAGAGCAACATAGTTTATAGGAAGTGTGATTCCCATTACTATGTACATATATAACAGCTTATTAAGCTTTGTCTGGTTTCTTGATAACACGTAAGCAGCCAGTGATGCAAAGAATACACAAAGGATTACGCTACCAGCTGAATATGTAAAGCTGTTAAGGAATGATTGCACCAGCTTACCTTTTTCTATAACAACCATATAATTCTGGAACTGTATAGGAAATGCAGGAAGCTTTAAGTTCATTTCTGCTGCCGCTTTTTTGTCCTTCATAGAGTTAAAAAGAATCAATAAAAGTGGTATAAGACATATCAGTGAAAACATCCATGCAAATATATTTGTTAATAAACTATATAATCTTTTTTTTGCTTTCATTACTCTACTACCTCATCTTTCGTCATAACATGAATCATGAAGCTTCCAACTATAAGCATGATAACAAACATAACTGATGATAAAGCTGTACCAACTGCGTACTGACCTGTTCCGAATCGTTTAAATACTGCAGTATATAATACCTCTGTAGTAGCCTTTCCAGGTCCACCATTAGTAAGGGCATATACCATATCAAATACCTTAAGACCATATATTACATTAAGCACTGTTGTAGTAGCTAAAGTAGGAAGAAGAAGTGGTAACGTAATATATCTGAACTTCTGCCATCCTGATGCCCCATCGATTGCTGAGGCCTCATAGTAGTCGGTAGAGATAGATAAGATACCTGCTATAAGGATCGTCATAATATATCCAACTCCTCGCCAGATATCAACAGCCATTACAGAACCAAATGCAAGCACAGAAGTAACAAGCCATTTCTTTGCAAATATATCTAGTCCAACAGATCTAAACATGTTATTAAGTAATCCGTTTACAGGATCAAGTATTGATTTGAATATCATACCAACAATAAGTGTAGATAATACATTTGGCATAAACATAATGCCACGGTGCATATTTAAAAACCTTATTGATTTAGTCATTATTAAAGCCAAAATAAGACCAATCAGATTTTTAAGTATTGTTGTGATAACTGTAAACTCTAATGTATTTCCTATAATCTTCATGTAATTTTCATCAGCAGAAAGAACTGTTTTAAAGTTCTTAAGTCCGACAAAATTAAGCTTATCTGAATAGGCTGACCAGTCTGTAAATGAATAGCCTATACCTATAATACTAGGAAGAACAAACAACACTGAATAGATTATTAACGCTCCAAAAGCAAAGTAAATTGGGTATGTTTTCTTCTTCTGCATAATCTGAACCTTTTTTAGAAAACCTTTCTTTTAAACGGGCCTCCTGGCGTATCACTGCCGGAGGCCCAAATTTTTATTTAACCTTTATCGATCTTAGTTCCAAGCTGCGTCAGCTGCTGCCTCTGCCTGCTCTCCTCTAAGCTTATCGATATCTGCTAAAACTTCTTCTGGAGTCATTTCGCCAAGAAGCATAGCTGAAATATTTGTTCCCATTTCCATCCACTGTGGATTGAAGTATTTAACTGATGCCTGGAAAACAGCTACCTTTTCTGGATATCTGTCATAGAAGCTCTGGATAACATCTGTGTATGCTGATGGAGCGTTCTTGTATGGAAGCTGATTGAACTTACCAACGTTTTCTGTAAGGTATGCAAGGCTGTCATCTGATGCCATGAACTCAAGATACTTCTTAGCTGCTTCAACGTTCTTAGAACCTGAATAGATAAATCTTGAAGGACCACATGGGTTAACATTTAAGCACTGATTGTCACAGAAAGGAATTGCAAAGTAGCCAATGTTATCAACTTCGAATGAAGAATCTACTGCGTTTACTTCTACACCAAGTCCCTGATTGTAAAGTGTCATAACATATTCGCCGCTAGCGATAGCTGCTGCTGTATCTGAGTATGCATTTGACATATAATTGTCGCCCCAGTATCCCTTGTCAGCCATTTCTTTGATCTGTGAAAGAAGTGTTGTAAGCTCAGCATTGCCTTCGAAAGTAGCTTCATTTGCATTAAGCTTTGCAGGAAGATCTGCATCTGCCTTTGTAGCTGCTACAGCGCCTTCTAACCAGCATGTATGATGCCATGTATCAGAAACGCATTCATAAATAGGAGTCTTGCCAGCTGCAAGGATAGCATCACAAACTGCACAGAACTCTTCATAATTTGTAGGAATTTCAAGACCAAGCTCTTCAAATGTAGCTACGTTATAAGCTACTGCCCAACAAGCTGATACGTCCTGAATAGGCTGTCCATAAAGTTTTCCATCTACGCTAAGTTCATAAGCTGCTGCTTCATCAACGTTAGCTGCCCAGCTTTCTGAGCTTAAATCTACTGCATTCTTTTCTACATCAAACTGTGAAACGATAGTAAAGCTACTGCTCTGTCCACAGAAAATATCTGAACATTCACCAGTGTTCATCTTTGTAAGAAGAAGATTTTCATACTGATCTGATGGAATGATCTGGTAATCTACCTTAATACCTGTTTCTTCTGTAAATTTTTCACCAAGTTCAAGTTCGGCGTCCTGGATCCAGTCCTGACTTGCCATAAGTGTGATAGTAACATCATCTCCTGAAGCTGCCTGAGGAGCTGCTGCCTGCTGTGCTACAGGTGCTGCACATCCAACAAGTGTGCTAACTACCATAGCAGTACTGAGAATAACCGCCAATACATTTTTCTTTTTCATATTTGCCTCCTATATGCTGTTCGCTGTCAATGTCATTCATTGACAATCAATTGTTGTAAACCTATTATATTATTAGGTTTTAATTTCCTGAATGAAGAAAACGACACTGTTACATGTCAATTTTTTACCAGCTACTATTGAAAAATTTTCAAATACTTTTCGAAAGGTTTTCTTTATGAATAAACGATCACGAAGTCTTCAAACCACGCTTTTTATAGCGTTTTTTGCCATATTATTTGTTATATTTTCAACTTATTCAATCTACTATGTAACAAATGAGACCCAGAAAATAAAACAACAGGCCTATGATAATATTGAGCAGAATGTACTGACTGTTTCTTCATTTATGGATTCTGAAATCAATGCACTTGATACAGTTGCTCAAAATATTGCATATTCAAATCTGGTTAAAGACCATTTTTACACTTACCTGAATATGCCTACCTCTACAATTGAAGATAACTACAATAGCATGCAGAATACTAAAGTACTAACCGATCTTTTGGTGTCTATCATAGGTCCTAACCGCCCGGTTGATCAGATTTACTTATATTCTTTAGATAAGGGATGCTTTGGTAGTGGACTCGACAATTCTACAAGTAATATTTCTGTCAAAGATATGGACTGGTATGCTTCTATAGAATCACCCACGAATAATAAGGTTATTTTTTGTGAAACAGATTCTCGTCTAAATAAATTCTTTTCCTATGATGAGGGCTCCTATTTTCTTACCTACTGTTTAAAATTCAATAAAGCTCTATTTAAAGATTCTCAGGGAATAGTTGAGGTCAAGAAAACTGCTGCCAGCTTTAATCAAAATATCAAAAGACTGTCTAATTCAGGATATAACGAAAACATTTCCATTTACAATTTAAATCACGATACAATCTACCCTATCAACACGCCAGATAGCAACATAGATATCATTAATAAGCTTGATAATGCTTCAGGAGATGTATTAAGTTCAGGTGTTCATTTCCTGCTGTTAGAGGGCCAAAAGCATGTATTTTACTATACCTCGGACTATTCCGGTTTTACCACCATAATAACCGTTGACAATGATGAAATGTTAAAGCCCATTTCTGAATTCAAAAGGAATAATACTTTAATTTTTATTATTTTTCTTGCCCTTGCTTTTGCCCTTTCATATGGTGTTTCCAGAATCATTACCGTACCTATAATGAAGATGTATTCCCAGATACAATCCTTTGAGATGGATAAGGAATATGAAAATTCCTTTGAAGATGTGAACACAAATATTATTGAGCTTGATACCCTCTATTCTGCACTAATAGAAATGCAAAAACGTAACAGGATGTCAATGGAAAGAGAAATAGCACTTCATAACCAGGAAATGCAATCACGTATGCTTGCCCTGCAATCACAAATGAACCCTCATTTTCTCTACAATTCTCTAGCCACTATCCAG
>JAZUFJ010000305.1:0-7038 GCA_045640645.1 Lachnospiraceae bacterium | reverse complement strand
TGTTAAGCTGAGATGCTTGGAAAATCATGACAGATCACGTGCTGCTACCATGATCCCTGATAAAAAAACTTTGTTAAACTGGACAGCCTTTAATTATTTCTTAAAAGGTACAGCTATGATTTATGCCGGACAGGAATGTATGGCAACACATCATCCCACTCTTTTTGATGTTGACAGAGTAGATTTTGATGTTGAAGCTGATAAAGACATATCCGGCTTTTTAGCCAAACTTTCTTCAATTAAGAAAAATCATACATTTACAGATAGCAGTTTTTCTGCTAATACTATTGGAAATAATAATGAAATAATCTACGCAGTACACGAAAGCAGAGATCCTGAAGAAAAGTCCATTGTTAAAGCTGTTGGTATTTTCTCTACAACCGGAGCTAAACAGGCAATCAAGGTCGATTTGCCAAATGGAAGTTATAAAAATGCTATAACTGATGAAACAATAGATGTATTTGAAGGTGTCCTTCGCTATGATGGAGATCCTGTTATTATCTTTGTTTCCTCTGCGGATTATAATAATCTGTAATTACAGAACACAAAAAGGAGAGCAAAATGAACATAGTTGTACTTGAACGCCATAGCGTTGGAACAGACGTAAATGTAGACTGCTTTAAGGAACTTGGAAATACTACATATTACCGAAATACTGTAGAGCCAGAGGTTGCTGAAAAGGTAAAAGATGCTGATGTTATCATCGCAAATAAAAGCCCTCTTAACGAAAAGACCTTAAAAGATGCCCCTAACGTAAAGATAATAGCAGAATTTGCAACAGGCTTTGATAATGTTGATTTGGATTATTGTACCTCAAGAAATATAAAGGTATGTAATGTAAGAAATTATTCCACTACTGCTGTGGCTCAGCATACTTTTGCCATGGCCCTGTATCTCCTTGAGCATCTCCCACATTATGATAATTACGTTAAAGGTGGCACATATGCCGCTCAGGACAGATTTTCAAACTTCGATATTCCTTTCACAGAATTGGAGGGAAAAACCTGGGGAATAATAGGAATGGGAAATATAGGAAAATGTGTAGCTAAAATTGCTGAGGCCTTTGGCTGTAATGTTATCTGTTATTCTGCATCAGGAAGAACAATCGAAGAAGGCTACAATCAAGTAGATTTTGATACTTTACTAAAGCAGTCTGACTTTTTATCTCTTCACTGCCCTCTTACAGATAGAACAAAATATCTTATAGATAAAGATGCCTTATCAAAAATGAAGCCTACCTCATATCTTCTTAATGTTGCCAGAGGAAAGGTGGTAAACAATTTCGACCTTTATGATGCTTTGATGAACGGTACTATAAAAGGAGCCGGCCTTGATGTTATAGAAGAAGAACCTATAAACAGCAATAATCCTTTAAGCACAATCATGGACTCTGATAAGCTGATTATCACCCCACATCTTGCATGGGCCAGCGTCGAAGCAAGACAAAGATGTGTGGATATGACATACGATAATATAAAAGCATTTATGGAAGGTCATCCTATAAATGTAGTTAACTAATATTTATTGATTCTTTCTAAGCTCCCAAAAAGCTACTGCGCTGGCTGCTGCCACGTTTAAAGAATCAATCCCTTCTGCCATAGGAATTATTACTTTGTAATCACATTTGGTTATGGTTGTTTCCGACATACCATAGCCTTCAGATCCCAGAATAAGAGCCAGTTTTTCTTCTGATTTTAATCTGGGATCGCTAATTTCTATGGCATCATCCCTAAGGGCAAGAGCCGCTGTTTTAAATCCCAATTTTTTAATCGTTTCTATGCCATTATTCTCAAACTCTGTGGTATTTCCAGGATAAAAGGTCCATGGAATATCAAAAACCGTTCCCATGCTTACTCTGGATGCCCTTCTAAATAGAGGATCTGTGCAGCCAGGAGATAAAATTATTCCATCAATATATAAAGCTGCTGCCGACCTAAATATTGCTCCCACGTTTGTTGGGTTCATAACGTTTTCTAATACTACCAGTCTCCTTGCTTTCCTGCATATATCATCCACCTCAGGTAAAGGCCTTCTTTTTAAAGCACAAAGCATTCCTCTGGTAAGTTTGTAGCCAATAATTTTCTCTAACAATTTAATTGGAGCCGAATATATAGGAAAATCACCAAATTTATCTTTGTTTTCCTCAAAAATCTGATTTAGCATTTCTCTCATACTGTCCGAAATACTTTCCTCTACAAGCAAAGACACTGGCTCGTATCCTGCCTTTAAGGCGCGCTCTATTATCATTGGGCTTTCTGCTACAAAACATCCCAAATTTGGCTCATTTATATGTTTTATTTCGTTTTCAGATAGCCTTGCATATATATCAAGGGCAGGGTGATTGATATCATTTACAGGTATTGTTTTCATCAGGTACCACCTAAATTTTTTAGCATTTTGTTTCAATTATACTATATCTATCAAGTCAACACATTCTATAATAGCTTGATACTAAAAAAGAGCATATAAATGCTCTTTTTCTGAATACATGATTATGCAAAATATCTTGTCAAGTAAATTTAAAATTTAACAACCTTTGGTGCTTCTGTAAATGATGAAAATGTAGCTGTAGCATCTTCAAAATAAAGAACTTCTGTGTTATCATCTTCGGCTGAATACATAGCCTGTAAATTTGGATAGCTGTCCAACATATGTTTCTTAGCTTCTATTCTGTCATCTCTGATTAATTTTCCTGAAACACGTAACCACTGACCATTTGCGAAAGCACAAATTTCAGCTTTTGGATTTGCCTGAAGCTGCTTTGATACATCCTTAACCTTACCAGTCTGAATATAGAGCTTTCCCTCAAAAATATCTATTGTTCCAAAAGGTCTTACACGAGGCTGATCCCCATCTACTGTTGCTAAATAATAGGTTTCACAATTTTTTAAAAAATCATATACTGTCTGCATTTTTTATTTTCCTCCTATGAGTTTTATATCATAAACAAAATCATATTATTTATATGTATAAACATTGTATCATATATCAGATTTATTACAAAGCTTCTAATTGGTTTCGAAACCTACCAGTACAGAGGCTGGCTCAGCATAATAGCTGCAAAGTCCTCTTGTAGGATGTATAACATATTCCATTTCACCGAATTTTTCCTGTAGCATGGATAAAAGCTCTTTAGCACCGCTTTCATTATTGTTATGTGCAATAACTAGCTTTGATTTGTTATAGCCCTTTTTCTCCAGGTATTCTACTATATATTTAAAGGCTTTCTTATCTCCTCTGCATTTATCCATTATTTCCAGATTTCCCTGTTCGCTGGCTATACCAAGAATCTTTATTCCTAATAGGCCTACTCCCTTTGCAATAATAGGGCTTATACGTCCATTTTTCGCAAAGTTATCTACTGATGCAAGAGAAAAGAATAAGTGGGTTTTCTTCTGATATTCACATATTGCTTTATATATTTCATCATGCTTAAGTCCCTTTTCTATGAGAGCTTTAAGTTTTTCAATTAATAATACCATTTCTGGTCCTGTAGAAAGAGAATCTATTACATATACGGTTTTTCCTTCATTGCTGCTTTCATACATTTCCTTAGCTGCTACCGCTGAAGCACAGCAGCCAGATAGCCCGCTAGTGATTGTAATACAGAATATTGCATCAGCATCTCCAAAAGCTTCAATCCATTCCTGTGGACTAGGACAGGATGTTGATGATTTTCCTTTATATGAAGACAAAGCTTCCTGCAACTCTATAAGATTGATCTCTTCATTATCAACAAATTCTTTATCACCTACTAATATATGTAATGGAACTATTCCTAATTCCATTCCTTCTAAAGATGTAATATTTGCTGATGAATCGGTTACAATCTTGTAATTATACATTGTCCAATATCTCCTCTATATTTTTTTGTAATTCTTTATACTACCTTATCGGTTTTTTAAAAACCTATCATTAGATATTGTATACTAGATTTGCAAGTTGTCAAGATAGTGTGCTATTATAAAAATTGCTAATAAACGATTTGCAAGGCTGGTTGAAGTTTTCTTTTATCCGCTATATAATTCATTAAAAATTTGAAATATTGAGAGAGATAAGACATGAATGATTTTGTTTTCCATATACCTAGATATTGTGAGCTTCCAAATGTTGGATTGTACTTGGATCAGGTTGTAAGATATGTTAACGATATTTTGTCACCATTAGATTTAATGATTACACCATCTATGGTTAGTAATTATGTTAAAAAGAAATATATAGATCGTCCTGTAAAAAAATTATATTATGCAGAACAGATTGCTTATATATTATTTATTGCTATATCTAAGCAGGTTCTCTCTATGGAAAATATTGTAATTCTTTTTAATCTCCAAAAATCAACCTATACAACTGAGCAGGCTTTTGATACTTTTGGGGCAGAGCTTACGCTTATGTTAGAAAAAATCCTCAGTGGAAGCGAAGAAATCGTTCCATTACCTGAGGATTCTGATTTTAGTAAAAAGACCTTACGAAGTGTTGTTATAGCCATTTCACATATTATTAATTTAAATTACTATTTTAAAACTGTTGAGAAATAATTTTATTTAGAGCTTTTCTCAAAAGATTCTAAGTCTTTAAAACCATATAATATAGCGGTATTTGATATTGTTTCTTTTGCTATATTTATTCCGTTTTTTACACAATCAACTACATATCCTGCATACAACTGAAGCATCTTATCAGAATATGTGCTTATTTCTCCACGCAAATAGGTTTCATAAGATGTATTATACAGATTATCGTCTACACTGTAAAAGCTTCTGGCATTTCCTGAAAGACCGGGGTATTCCTTTCCAAATTCATCTGTCATAGACATTTGCAAAGCAACTACCTGCTCTATAATAGCCTTTTTCTGTTCTGATAAAATAGGAAAATAATCCTTTATGGCTTCGTATCTGTCAGGTGCTGTATTTTCCATCATTCGACCATATTTTTCAGTGATAAGATTATGCCCCTTTTCATATTCTCTGGTAAAATCATAATAATACTGAACCAGCATATCTTTATTCCATGTTAGATACTGACTCTTTCTCATAACAGAAAAAGTAGGCCAATCATCCTGACATGAGGCTCTGCCTCCCTCATTTTTAACCTCATCAAATGCTTTAAACTCTAATCTGGCTATTTTATTAACCAGTTCCTCTTTACTGCTTTCTATTATAGAAGCCTTAAGTAAAAGTTCAGAAACATGCTCTCCAAGATATGGCTCTATATCACTTATATCCCCTGTTTCATACATTTTTTCCGCAAAGAATGAGCCTACTTCATCAATAGCCTTCGCTATATCATTAGTATCTTCACTGATTTTTATCATATTAGTTACTTTTTCAAGCAGACTAATAAGAATATCTCCTTCAGGAAGTTTTAGAACGCTCTTTTTCAACCATTTATCGTGAGGAGGGTATGCATTATTGAAATGATGATAAAATATCATAGCTGTTTTACAAAACTCCGATATCATTATCCGGGCTGTGAAATCGTCCTCTCTTTGCATCATCCTGGCATAATTATACTGACCTGTCTGAGAAAATGATGCCACATCCTCCGCCAGCTTCATAAGTCTTATTTTTTCAGGATAACCCTTTTTCAAGGATTCTCTCATAACTATAAATTCTGAATTATTTCCACAGAAAATCTGTCCATTTGTGCATACAGCTAATTCATAATCTTTGATTACTGAGAAATCAACTTCCTCGTATACGCTGGTTCCCAAATGTTTTTTATAAAAATCTGAGCTTTTGATTACGCCTATTCTGCCCTGCCCAAGAGCAGTTTCCTTTCTCTTATATCCCATATATTCTTTTGGGAGATTTTCATACGCGTTTTTTATTTCTTTACCTATTTTTTCATAAATTTCATCATCTACAAATATACAAAAACCTGGTCCAAAATCATGATCAACAGAATACTCATCATCAAAACCATAGCAATCTGACCCTTCGCCAATAAGTCCTACTGTTATACCATTAGAATAATCCTGAAATTCTTTTTCAATAAGTTTTACACCATATTCTTCATAATATTTTCTTGATAGCTCTAATCCCGTCAGCGAAACTGTATTATAATCTTTTTCTTCACACATCAGCATACTTTCTTTTAATCGTTCATACTGACCATTATGCCCTATCGTTTTTTCTACTATATCTAAAGCTTCTTTAAATATTGCCTTAGCCATGGCTTTATTACCCCATTCGTAATGACAGGTGGCCTTGGCAGAAAGGGCTGCACAATAATGGGCATCTAAATAATTTCGAGCTTTAAATCTACAGATCGCTTCATTAGAATATCTATAGGCCTGATCATAATCTTTTGCAAGAAGCATGGTATTAGCTAGATTTGCATAGGTTACCGCTATTTCAAATTTCTCCTGCTTATCAGTTACAATAGCAAGGGCTTTTTTTAGCAAAATTTCTGCTTTCTTATAATTTTGCATTTCCTGATAAAGAAGGCTCATATTATTATAAAGCCCAGCTACGCATATATCATTTTTGTCTAAACGGTTTTCATTTATTTCCGTATTATATATTTCCTGTGTTATAGTATAGTGTGCCTCTGCTAGCTTTAGCTCACCGATAGATCGATAAGCATTAGCTATATTAAGCATAGTAGTAGCGTAGCTGATTGTTCCTTCCATTTTCATATTTATAAGAAGACTGGATACATCACTGATAACCTTAAGTAATTTTTCTTTTTCCGATGTCTGTCTATAATATCCTATTAATTCATTATATAGTTTTAGAGATATATCATCTCTTTTAGCTTTTTTAGATTCCTCTAATACAGCAAGCATATAATTTTCTGCTTCTAATGGAGATGTTTCAAATAAAGCATCAATATTTTCAAAAATATTTTCATCAAGACTAATATTCATTGATTATCTATCCCTCCTGTATTTTTTCTTTTTACAGCAATTCTTCTTTCCTTATAATAGACATTTTTTATATTTTTTGTCAAAAATTACGAGAGTATTAACATGATGTGATCTGTTATACTATCAAGTTTTAACAAGTATTGACTATGTATGTCTATTCGACAATT
>JAZUFJ010000304.1:0-7981 GCA_045640645.1 Lachnospiraceae bacterium | reverse complement strand
CCCGATATATTATTAAATGATGCGGTAACTATTCCACAGGTTGACATAAAACAAGTTCCAATCATAAAGGGTGATGCAAAAAGCATCAGTATAGCAGCTGCCAGCATAGTTGCAAAGGTAACCAGAGACAGAAAAATGGTGGAATATGCAAAGCAGTATCCTGAATATAATTTTGATGGTAACAAAGGTTATGGTGCGCAGGTGCATATAGAGGCCATTAAGAAATATGGCCCGACTCCACTTCACAGAAGGACATTTATAGGAAATTTTATATAGAATGATGTGAGTGTCAAAAATAAAAGCTGAGGATATTATTATATGGCTATCAATATTGGCGGTTTCTTTAACTTCCAGCAAAATGGCGTGAATACTGATAAAACGCAGGAGGCAGTAAATAATGCTTCTATGGAAAACAGCGCCACAAAAGAGGTTACCCAGCTTAAAGCAGGACAGGTTATATCCGGTGAGGTAACAAATATTGATGGTGACCAGGTAGAGCTTAAGCTTGCGGGCAATCAAACTCTTACCGCTAAGCTGGATTCCGGTTTAAATGTATCCTTAGGTCAGCTATTATCTTTCGAAGTAAAGACTACTTCGTCTAATCATATGGCTCTTAGGCCATTATATACTAATCTTTCACAGAATTATTCCGTAACAAATGCATTAAAAGAGGCTTCTATGCCTCTTACAAACAATAACATGAGGATGGTATCTACCATGATGGAAGAAGGCATGCCGGTAAACAGGCAGGCTTTATATAACATGTTTAAATCAGTTAGTGGAAATACTAATGTGGATATATCTACGGCTGTTCAGCTTACAAAATTGGGGCTCCCGGTAAACGAGCTGAATGCTACACAACTGGAGAACTATAAGAATTTTGAGCATCAGATTGTGAAGGATGTTGATACTTTAACAGATGGCTTAACCGAGCTGTATAAAGAAGGAGCAAAAAATGAAGACTTTGACCTATTATCAAAAGCTTTTGAGCTCATTTCAGACCAGGATACAGACGAAATAGAAAAATTTACTGATATAGAAAAAGCTTTTACTAGATTGAATGAAGATGGTACAAAGCTGGAAGATGATGTACTTAAAGGTGATGCAGCTGACACAAAATCTGCCCAGAGTACCACAGCAGAGAACGCTGAAACAGTAGGAAAATCAGGTGAAAATGGAGTAATTCCTACCACTGAGGGAGCTGTTCAGGATATAAAAACAAATTTTAGCAATGGTATTCCTGATATAGTCGGGGATGGCGTTAACGAAAAAAATGGTACAGTGAGCAATCTCTCTGACACAGAGGTAGCTATTTTGGAAAAAAGCGGTACAGAGGTGGCTCTTACTGATACTGATGGAACTATTTACAATGGAAGCGCTTTAGGGGAAAAGGAGAGAACAGAGCTCGCCGATATGCTTAAAAATATCGGTGTGAGCGAAGAAGTGGCAGAAAAGGTTGAAAAAGGTGATTACAACGATAAAGAAGTGATTAACCTTGCAAAGAGTATAATAAATAATTACGATAATCTGCCGGAGGAGTTTAAGGCTGAAGATAAGAGAACAGCTCTTAAAAAGATGTTACTTTCGGAACCTATGGAAAAGCTCTTTAAAAGCGAATATTCAAAGCAGTTTGTTTTAGAGCCTAGAGATATTGTTAAAGATGGAAAAATTGAAGAGCTGTATAAAAATATTCTTGAGCAATCAAAAGCAGCCCAGACACTTTTAGAGAATGCTGGAAAGGGTGATTCCCCGGCAGCAAAAAGTGCCCAGAATATTTCAGATAATGTTAACTTTATGAATCAGCTTAACCAGATGCTTACATATGTACAGCTGCCTCTTAGGATGAACCAGGAAAATACCCATGGGGAATTGTATGTATATACAAAAAAGAAGAATCTTAAGAATAATGATGGAAATGTAAGCGCTCTTTTACATCTTGATATGGAAAATCTTGGACCAATGGATGTGTATGTTGCGCTTCAACAGCAGAAGGTAAAGACACATTTTTATCTTCAGGACGAGGCTACTCTTGATTTCATAGAGCAGAATATTCACCTTTTAAATGAACGTTTAGCTAAAAAGGGATATGAGATGAACGCGGTGGTTACTACACGTGGCGAAGATATGGAACAGGAAAGTATGGCTGATGAATTCTTAAGGCCGGAACAGGGCAAGAGCGTAAGCGGAGTATCTAAGCTTTCTTTTGATGTGCGGGCTTAGTGATATATATTTTTGAAATGGACAAATGTTGAATATTTTCCGGAACAGAATCAGCAAAGATATTTGTTTTGCTACAGGCAAATATTGTAATAGGCGTCAAAATTGATAATAAACAATATGAAGTGTATTTTGCGGATATGTGCATGCAGATAGAAGAATGGTTTTGGACCTGGATAAACATGTATGACGGAGACAAAGAATGTCAGAAGAGAAGGAAAATAAAAAACTTAAACAAGCGATAGCTTTGGAATATGATCCTGAAGATATGGCTCCTAAGGTTGTGGCAACTGGTAGGGGCAAGATAGCTGAAAGAATTATTGAAGCTGCCGAGGAAGCAAATGTACCGGTTCACCAGGATACACCTCTTGCAGATACGCTCTCGAAGCTTGATATAGGTGATTTTATTCCACCAGAGCTTTATGAGGTTGTGGCTGAAATTCTTGTTTTTGTTGATCAAATGGAGAAAATCAGGAATAAATTACCGCCTAGGAATAATTAAATGGAAATTCTATGTAATTATTAAGCACATAAGGGTTTCAAAGAGAGTATAAAGGGATAAGCTTAGAAGGGGAAATATTTGATTATAGGAAAGAAAGACTTTTATAAAAAACATGAAGATAGTATAAATGATAAAACAAATAATAATGGGAACATAAAGAACAGCAATCCGGGCATAATGGATGGTCAGAATAAATATAATAAACGCCGGGTAGGAAGTAAAAATGAAGAAAAAGCAGCCGCTTATTTGGAGGCAAATGGAGTAAAAATAATTGAAAAGAACTATCGCTGCAGAACAGGAGAGATAGATCTTATAGGGATAGATAGCGGATGCTATGTGTTCTTTGAGGTGAAATACAGAAAAAACTCTGGAAGTGGTAATCCTGCAGAGGCGGTTAACATAAATAAACAGAAGAAGATCTGTAAAGTGATGGATTATTATAGAGTTACCCATGGAGGTCTGAAAGATAAGGATATTAGGTTTGATGTTGTAGCTATTCTTGGTAATGATATAAGCTGGTATAAAAATGCTTTTATGTATATTTGATAATGGGCTAATATATTAATAATGTATATGGCCAGAGTCAGATGATTTATCAAGGCGGTATTTTGAAGCAATGCTTAATAGGTAATAAGTGAGAAATAGCAAGTATGATGTCTTGAGATAAAGTTGTATGTGGCAATGAAAGAATATATTAATATTTATAAGCGTTCGGTAAAATGTCAGTAAGATAGAGATGAAGGGGTTAAAAATGGATTTGATAAGGAAGGATAAGGGCTATAATGCTCATTTAAGTATAAAAGAAAACGAAGGAGTAACATATCTTAGCGTTCCTTTGTTTGAAGGATATAAAGAGATTAAACATGGTTTCTCTACCAGGCTCGGTGGAAGGAGCACTGGAGATTTTGAAAGCATGAATTTTTCATCTTCAAGGGGTGACAATATTGAGGATGTAAAAGAAAATTTCAGAAGAATAGCTAGGGCTATAGGCTTTGATTACAATAGTTTAGTTTTTTCAGAGCAGATGCATACTACTAATGTTCATGTTACAAAAATAGAGGATACTGGTTGCTTTGATATTCTTCCAGAAAAGAAATTTACTAATACGGATGCATTTGTTACAAATGTTCCAGGGATTACCCTAGCCGCTTTCTTTGCTGATTGTGTGCCCATAATGTTTTATGATCCAGTAAAAAAGGCTATAGGTGTGGCTCATTCTGGCTGGCGTGGAACTGTTGGAAGAATAGGGGCGAGAGTCGTAGATACTCTTAAGGAAACCTATGGTTGTGACCCTAAAGATATTCGTTGCGCTATTGGACCATGTATTTGCGGTGACTGCTATGAAGTAAGCGAAGATGTTGCTACAGCTTTTATGAAGGAGTTTCCTGATCATGTGAAAGCTATAATGGTTGACAAGGGCAATGGTAAATACGACCTTGATCTATGGAAGACCAATGAGATTATTTTGCTTGAAGCGGGAATATCTAAGGAAAATCTGGCAGTCACAGATCTTTGTACAAAATGTAATGTGAATGTACTCTGGTCAAGAAGGGGAAGCCCTAAGGGTGGAACAGCAGGGGCATTTCTTACTATTGTTTAACTATAAACATAATAAAAAGAGGAAAATAAAGCATCATGAAAAAAATAATTAATCGTATGATTTGTGTTGGTCTGGTGGCCAGTCTTATGTTAGTAGGTTGTATGCCACTGCCGATGAGCGAAATGTCAAATGCATCTGAGGCTGCTGATGTTTCTAATATAATCAAAGAAGAAAATCAAGCTGAACAAAAAGAAGACCTGAAAGACAATCAGGAAAAAGAACAGAACGAAGAAACAAACGGAACGGAGCGAAGCATAAAAATAGGTGCCCTTAAGGGACCGACAAGCCTGGGACTACTATTTTTAGATATGGATAGTGATATAAAAATGGCTACGCAGGCAGATGAGATACTCCCGCTTGTGGCTAAGGGAGAGCTTGATATTGCCCTTGTTCCGGCTAACGCTGCGGCCAATCTATATCAGAAAACAAATGGAAATATTGTCGTTATAGATATAAATACTTTGGGAGTATTATATTTTGTAACAGGTAATGAGACGATTACATCAATAGAAGACTTAAAGGGTTCAACCATTTATACTACAGGAAAGGGTACTACTCCGGAGGCTTCTCTGAGATATGTTTTAAATATGAACGGGTTTAGTGAAGATGATTGCAATATAGAGTTCAAGTCAGAGGCTACAGAAGTAGCCGCTATTTTGGCAGAAAACCCGGATGCAGTTGGCTTGTTGCCTCAGCCATTTGTTACCGCAGCATGTATCCAGAATGACAAGCTTAAGCCAGTGCTCGATATGAATGAAGAGTTCAGTAAGGTGTCTATGGCGGATGAAGGAGATGAGCCAGAGGAAAAAGCCGGAACAATGGTTACAGGGGTAACAATCGCAAATAAAAAGTATGTAACCGAGAACCCGGAGGCTATAGAAGCTTTTCTTGCAGCACATGCCAAAAGCGTGGAAGAGACAAATGCTAACCTTGAAGAAGCAGGGAAGAGGGCAGTTGAGATGGGTATAGTGCAAAAGGAGCCAATCGCTATGAAGGCTATACCAAAATGTAATATTGTCTGCATTACAGGAGAGGATATGAAGACAGCTCTGTCATCATATCTCAATGTTTTATACGATTTTGATAAAGAGCTTGTTGGCGGAAATTTACCAGATGAAGGATTCTATTATTAAAAAGTATTTAAGAAAAATATTAATAGTGATATTTTGGCTGGCTGTTTGGGAGATGGTTAGCCGTATAGTTGATAATGCCATAGTTATGGCAGGACCTGTAAAAACTATTATAAAATGCATAGAGCTTTTTTATGAGCAATCATTTTACTATGCTGTTTTATATAGCTTTTCAAGGATAAGTGCTGGCTTTTTTGCCGGTCTTGCTCTGGCAGTTATAATAGCAATATTAAGTATAAAAAGTCCTCTGTTTGAGGAAGTAATAGGTCCTATTGTTACAGTAATAAAAACTGTGCCGGTTGCAGCTTTTGTTGTGCTGTTACTTATCTGGATGGGATCAAACTGGTTACCTTTTATTATTAGTTTTTTAGTTGTATTCCCCAATATTTATGTAAACCTTGTTGAAGGGCTAAAGAATCTGGATAATGAGCTAACAGAAATGGCTGATCTGTTTGAAGTTTCAGCTTATAATCGTTTTTTTTATATTTACAGACCACAGATTAAACCATTCTTAGTAAGTAGTATGAAAATATCTCTTGGAATGAGCTTTAAATCTGGTATTGCCGCTGAGGTGATAGCTGTTCCGGCAAAAGCTATAGGCGAAAGGCTATATCTTTCAAAGGTTTATCTTGATACAGCAGGAGTACTGGCATATACTTTAGTGATCGTTATCTTAAGTCTTGTATTTGAAAAAATGGTATTGTATGTGACAGAGAGGTTCTTTAAATACGAGCCTGAATGTAAAAAGAAGGTAGAAGATAATAGTAAGATATTTACAGGAAGCAGGATAAAAGATAGTCGTATTAAAGGTAGCAATACAGAAAATAATAGAATTACAATACAGGATAAAAAAATAGTTATAGAAAATATTAGCAAATCATATCCGGAAAAAGATGTTTTAAAGGATGTTTACAGAACCTTTGAAGGATCAAATACTTATCTGATAGATGAACCATCTGGAAGCGGAAAGACAACCTTACTAAAGATCATATCGGGAGTAATCAGGCCTGATAAAGGAAAGGTTTACATAAATGGAAAGATGTCAATGTTGTTCCAGGAGGATAGATTGAGCAATGATTACAGTGCTATAAAAAATGTAGCTATGGTTACGGGAAATGAAGAAAGCGCAAGAACAGCTTTGCTAAAGGTTTTATCTGAAAAAGATATTGAAGGCCCGGTAAGTGATCTAAGCGGAGGTATGAGGAGAAGAGTAGCCCTGGTGAGGGCAGTTGAGGCAGAATCAGACTATCTTCTGTTAGATGAACCTTATACAGGCTTAGACCAGGATACCATAGAAAGGGTCAAGAAATATATAGCAGACAATCAAAGGGATAGAACACTTGTAATTGCCAGTCATATTTAAAAAACATGAAAATGAAAAAATTAATACTTGAAGAAAGCAAATATGATGTAGAAAATGACTGTGGACGATTATAGCATTATATATGATGATATTGTGAAATATCATGCACAATCCTAAATTATATACACATATAGAATAATATGGAGAGGGAGAAAAACAGAAATATGTTTAGACCATTAAGAACAACAAAAAGAGAAATACCTGTTGAGGCAGCAAAAGCAATACTTAAGAATGAAAAAAGAGGAGTACTGGCAGTAAACGGTGATGACGGATATCCATTTGCAGTTCCGGTAAATTATATATACGACGAAATTAATAATAAAATACATATTCATGGTGCAAAAAGCGGACATAAGGTAGATGCACTAAAAAAGTGCGATAAGGTATGCTTTACAGTATATGGAAATGAAGAATTTGAAGAGGGTGATTGGGCTCCATATGTATCCAGTACTGTAGTATTTGGAAGATGTGCTCTTATAGAAGATGCGGAGCTTACAAGATCAAGAGTAAGAGAACTGGCTGTAAAGTATTATCCAACAGAAAAGGAAGCAGATGAGGAGCTTGAAAAATATATTGCTGAGGTGCAGCTGTACGAGATAACCATAGAACATTTATGTGGAAAAAGAATACATGAGAAATAAGCATTGAGCAAAATAATGTGAAATATTATGCTTTGTGAGATATTTGCATAATCAAGTATAACGAAAAAGAAACTCTGCCTTTGATATACTATCCATTGGGATATAGTACAAGGCAGAGTTTCTTTTTATATGATGAACCAAGCGAAGAAGATGATATAGGGACTACATTTCTTCGTCAACCTTTTCCTCACGTTTATTATATCTTTCAAGAATACTATGAATCTTATCAGTTGGCTTGTATACAGCGGACATAGCAACATCATGATTTAAGAAATCAATGATAGAAGCAAGGAATTTACTCATATTTGCTTCAATGAAATATGGCTTTGTATCAAGCTCTGCAGGATGGTAGGTAAGATTAGTAGTGATAATCTTATCAAAATAGCACTTTTCATAAGCTTCATCGAAAGCGGCAAAGCCTTCTGTGAAAAGACCGAAGGTACAGCAGATAAATACTCGCTTTGCGTTCATACGTTTAAGCTGTTTTGCTGTATCTATCATACTTCCACCTGAGCTGATCATATCATC
>JAZUFJ010000303.1:0-2747 GCA_045640645.1 Lachnospiraceae bacterium | reverse complement strand
ATCTTGAGAACAATGATGTTGAACAGAAAAAACAGTGGATGTATGACAATATTGAAGAAATAGTAAAACATTTCAAGGTTGTAGCATTTGATACACTAGCAATGGAACAGCTAAATATAAAGAGATTCCTTAGTGACGAAGATTATGAGAAATACTACATGGGTGATGACGGCTCTCACTCAATGTACATAGATCTTGTTAAAGGTGAGTTTGGCATCAGTTCAAATGATAACAGGCGCTGGCCACTAACTAATGACATCAGGGAGATGTTCAGGTTCGTAAGACAAGAACATTTACGTGATACTTCTCAAAGGTAAACACATATGGCTATAGCGTATTTGGAAAGCTAGATGATTGTCCGGAAATCACTGCATATATTATATGAAAATTAATTCTCTATCTTAAGTTATCCTGTTATTGCATATATCAGAATATTGTGATATGATGTTATCACAAGATGTAGTTTTGAAAACTACATAACAAAATGATGAAAACGATATGATTGCAAAAGGGGAAGTGAAATGTCGAGAACTAAGCTTGCTGACAGAAAATTGCCAGATTATACCAAAGGAGAAGAGATAACCAATATGGTTACCCATATAATTGGTGCAGCCCTATCAGTAGCGGCTCTGGTTTTATGTGTTGTTGTATCTGCGAAGCATGATAATGTATGGGGTGTGGTAGGGTCATCAATTTATGGTGCATCGCTTATTACACTTTATACTATGTCTGCCGTATATCATGGTCTACCTAGAAATATGGGGAAAAAGGTTTTGCAGGTGTTAGACCACTGCACGATATTTTTTATGATAGCCGGAACCTATACACCGATCACGTTAAGCGCAATTAGACCTATTTCACCAGGCTTGGGATGGACAGTATTTGGCTTGGTTTGGGGCTTTTCAGCTTTAGGTGTGGTATTTACAGCGATTGATCATAATAAATATTCAAAGTTTTCGATGGCATGCTATCTGGGAATAGGATGGTGCATAATTATAGCAATAAAGCCTACGATAGAGGCCCTTACAATAAAAGGTATTTTATGGATACTGGCCGGCGGAATAGTATATACTATAGGAGCTGTTCTGTATGGTCTTGGAAAGAAGCATAGATATGTGCATAGCATTTTCCATGTTTTTGTCGTAGCTGCCAGCATATTACAATTCTTTGGAATACTATTTTATGCGATTTAGATAGGTCTAAATCGCATATTTTTTTCTTTTAATTGGAATCATGATATGTTATCATACGTGTTAGAGATGCAGAGATACTGAATAATTATTAATGCCGTATCTCTAAAATTCAGGTAATTCAGAAAGGTGGAAAACTATGGGATTAATTAGTGCAATCACAGAAGCAGCAAGAGGTGCTTTGGCAGATTCCTGGAGAGAGTATTTCTATTGTGAAGCTTTAGCAGCTGATGTTCTTTTAACAAAAGGTGCAAAGCGCGCAAATAAGGGCTCTAACAAGCAGGGAAATGATAATATTATTAGTAATGGTTCTATTATTGCAGTAGCTGATGGACAGTGTATGCTTATCGTAGAACAGGGAAAGGTAGTTGAGCTTTGTGCTGAGCCTGGTGAATTCGTTTGGGATAATTCAACAGAGCCAAGTATCTTCTATGGCAGCTTAGGAGATAATATTAAGAAGACTTTCTCACAGATTGGAAAGCGTTTCACATTTGGTGGAGATACAGGTAAGGATCAGAGAGTATACTACATTAATACAAAGGAAATTCCTGGTAATAAGTATGGTACACCTAATCCAGTTCCTTTCCGTGTAGTTGACAGAAATATTGGACTTGACGTTGACATCGCTATTCGTTGTCACGGAGAATATTCATATAAGATCATGGATCCTATCGTTTTCTATACAAACGTAGCAGGAAACGTAGCAGGAAGCTATAAGAGAGATCAGATTGACAGCCAGTTAAAGACAGAGCTTATGACATCTCTTCAGCCAGCTTTCGCTAAGATTTCAGAAATGGGTATCCGTTACAGTGCTCTTCCAGGACATACAATGGAGATCGCTGGAGCTCTTAACGAAGTATTATCAAAACAGTGGGGCGAGCTTCGTGGTATTCAGGTAGTATCATTTGGTGTATCAAGTGTTACAGCATCTGAAGAAGACGAAAAGATGATCAAGGATCTTCAGAAGAGCGCAGTTCTACGTGATCCTACAATGGCAGCAGCTACTATCACAGCAGCTCAGGCAGATGCTATGAAGATGGCAGCTTCTAACGAGGCAACAGGTCCTATGATGGCCTTTGCAGGAATGAACATGGCTACACAGGCAGGCGGTATGAACGCTCAGAACCTTTTCGCAATGGGACAGGCTCAGCAGCAGGCAGCTCCAGCAGCTGCACCAGTAGCTGGATGGACTTGTGAATGTGGTCAGACAGGTAATACTGGAAAGTTCTGTACACAGTGCGGTAAGCCACAGCCTTCAGCTGATGGATGGACATGCTCATGTGGAACAGTTAACAAAGGAAAGTTCTGTTCTAACTGTGGCGCTAAGAAGCCAGCAGGTGCTCCACTTTACAAGTGCGACAAGTGTGGATGGGAGCCAGAGGATCCAAAGAATCCTCCTAAATTCTGCCCAGAATGTGGCGATCCATTTGATGAAAACGATATACAGTAATTATAAAATTAAGAGGCTTCCATTGGAGGCCTCTTTTTTTAGAGAGTGAAACCTGACACCTGGCTAGGTTAAAGTAAGTAATTCTTTAACATATATGCAATGGGACG
>JAZUFJ010000302.1:0-3846 GCA_045640645.1 Lachnospiraceae bacterium | reverse complement strand
ACTTGATTTTCATAATATATTCTAATAAAGAATATATATAGTTCTTAAAGAAGCTTTCTTCTAATAGTTTTTCATTATAAGCAATATATTTTATATTCGAATTGTATTTTTCTTTGAAAAAAACTGTACTTATATAGTCTTCGTTTTCGTTATTACTATAAATAGGAAGAAAAACGCCATCATGTTTAGTATAACAGTTTTCTTTTTTGGCATTTTGCCTATATGCTTTATCTACACCGGATGCAACGGTTTTATAGATACAGGTATCTTCTTCCGGAAGATAATAGTAATCGCAAAAGTTATCATAGAATCTCTTTAATATACCTTTATATAATGGGATCCTTATCTTTAAAATATTTTTATCAGTTACTAAGAAAAACAGATCTTTATAATATTTTGAAAAGTTGTAATCCGGTTCTGCAACTAAAAGTCCCTTAGTTAGGGTATTATAAAAAATATCACTTATAATCTCTTTAAAGCATTCATCAGAGGTTAAACTTATGCTTATAATAAGCTCGTCTTTTGTCTGTTTATAATATGAAATATATGTATTATAGGTGATTTCATTAATAATTATATTTTCCATGGTTATTAGTATAATTGAAAATAAATAGCATGTAAAATGTTAATTTTTTAACTTAGGGGTAGCCTATACGTTTGCAAATTGGTACAATATATATACGTGTGGAAAAGAGGAAAATGATTTGATTTGGAATTTTGAAATATTAAATGTATCAGTATATCATATAATAAATTATTTGATTATATATAGCTTTATAGGATGGTTATGGGAATCCTGTTATGTTTCTGTTTGTGAAAGAAGACTGGTAAACAGAGGCTTTATAACCGGTCCCTTATGTACAATATATGGATGGGGAGCAGTATCAATTTATTTGGTATTAAAGCCTTTAACCGGGAAATGGATACTTCTATATTTTGCCGGAGTGGCTCTGACTACATCTTTGGAATATATTACTGCAGTTGTTATGGAAGGCCTGTTTCATACAAGCTGGTGGGATTATACAGAAAAGAAGCTAAATTATAAAGGTAGAATTTGTTTGGAATCATCCTTGTTCTGGGGTGTTGCAACACTTTTACTTTTTTCAGTATTGCAGCCTTTTGTTGATAAAATCGTAGCTTTATACAGTTTTGAAAAAGGAAAAATATATGTAAGCATTATACTGATATTCTATTCTATTGATTATGTTTTTGCAGTTATAGCGGCTATGGATGTTTCTAAGCAGCTCCAAAAATGGGATGAAGTATTTGACAGCTTTATTGCAGGGATCAGAAATTCCAAGCTGTACCAGTCAGGTGAAGAAATTAAATATAAAATGGAAGAGCTTAGTTTCCAGTTACAGCGTGTAAACTATTTTAAGCTTATATCAAAGCGTGTTGAGGTGAGCCAGGCTTTTCTGATTGACAGAATAGAAAATCTGAATATACCAAAGCCTAATATGCCTAAGTTAGATTTACCTAATGTAATAGATGATATTCAGGATACCTTAAGGGATGCTATTCTTGAAATTAAGAACGTAAAGGTTAATAATAGACTTATGCAAAGACGTATTCTGAACGCTTATCCAAATATTAAATCAAGCGCCAGAATCAATAAAACCAGACAGATAATTTATAATGCCAGATCTTTACAAAAGAGCTCAAAACAGAAAATATATAAAGATACACGTAACAGATAATTTATATTGAATATATTTATATAGAATATAAAGAGGTTATAGAGTAAATAATAAAATTTCTTAAAAGGAGAGGGTTACAAAATGGCATCATTTACTTTCAAGGGCGGTGTACATCCGTTTGATGGCAAGAGCCTTTCAAAGGATAAACCTATTAAAGAGGTTATCCCTATAGGCGATATGGTATATCCATTAAGCCAGCATATAGGTGCTCCTGCCAAACCTATCGTAGCAGTAGGTGATCGAGTATTAGTAGGTCAGAAAATTGCTGAAGCTGGTGGTTTTGTTTCAGCTAATATTTTCGCTTCTGTATCTGGAAAGGTAAAAGCAATTGAGGACAGAAGAGTTGTATCAGGAGACATGGTTAAATCGATTGTTATTGAAAATGATAATCTTTATGAACCAGGAGAAAGAATACCTGTAAAGCCAGTTGCTGATATGACAAAACAAGAGGTTATCGACATTATTAAGGAGGCAGGAATCATAGGTATGGGTGGTGCAGGTTTCCCTACTCATGTAAAGCTTTCACCTAAGAACCCTGACCAGATTAATTATGTAATAGCTAACTGTGCAGAATGTGAGCCATATCTTACCAGTGATTACAGAAGGATGTTAGAAGAACCTGAGAAGCTTGTTGCAGGTCTTAAAATTATACTTTGCTTATTTGACCATGCAAAAGGTATTCTTGCAGTAGAAGATAACAAGCCTGATTGTATTCAGAAGCTTAGGGAATTAGTAATGGATGAGCCCCGAATGGAGGTTAAGGTAGTAAAGACTAAGTATCCACAGGGTAGTGAACGACAGTTGATCTATGCTACTACAAAGAGAGCAATTAATTCATCAATGCTTCCTGCAGATGTAGGCTGTATAGTTAATAATGTAGATACTATAGTAGCTGTTTATCATGCTGTAATAGAGGGTCTTCCTCTTATGCATAGAATAGTTACTGTTACTGGTGATGCAATCAAAGAGCCACAGAATTTCCTCGTTAGAATAGGAACAAATTATGCTCAGCTCATTGATGAGGCTGGCGGATTTACAGTACAGCCTGAAAAGATTGTTTCTGGTGGTCCTATGATGGGATTTGCTATATTCGATCTGAATATTCCTGTTACAAAGGCTTCATCAGCTTAGTTATGCCTGGCTAAGGATGATGTATCACATGCTAAGCAAACAAATTGTATAAATTGTGGTATGTGTGCAGAGGTTTGTCCTGGAAGAGTACTTCCTAGCAAGCTTGCAAAATTTGCTGAACATGGCGATGTTGAGAAGTTTGTACAATACAATGGAATGGAATGTTGTGAATGTGGATGCTGTTCTTATGTTTGTCCTGCAAAACGACATCTTACACATAGTATTAAATCAATGAGAAAAATGGTTTTAGCGAGCCGTAAAAAATAATTAGAAAGAGGTGTTATCTGTGAGCGACATGATTAATGTATCATCGAATCCACATGTTCGAAGCAAATTATCGACAAATAAGATAATGTTTTTAGTTATTGTAGCGCTTTTACCTACTACTATATTTGGAATTTATAATTTTGGTATTAGTGCAGCAGTTTTAGTAGTTGTTTGTATTGCATCTTGTGTTATAGCCGAGCTTTTATATGAGATGCTTATGAAAATGCCTATTACTATAGGTGATCTAAGTGCAGTAGTTACAGGTCTTTTACTTGCATTGAACCTGCCATCTACTCTTCCTTGGTGGATAGCAGTCATCGGTTCTGTTTTTGCTATTATTGTTGTAAAAATGCTGTTTGGTGGTTTGGGACAGAACTTTATGAACCCTGCTTTAGGAGCAAGATGCTTCCTTTTAATATGCTTCACGGCAAGAATGACCAATTTTGCTTATGACGGAGTGTCAGGAGCTACACCACTTGCAAGACTGAAAGCCGGAGAAATGGTAAATGGCTTTGAAATGTTAAGAGGTCTTGAGCCTGGAACAATAGGTGAAACAAGTGTATTTGCTATTATTATCGGAGCTATTATTCTTTTAGCTTTCCAGGTTATCGATATTAAAATACCTGGTGCTTATATTATTACTTTTATATTATTTATAGGTTTATTTGGTGGACACGGTTGGGATCCTAATTATTTAGTAGCACATATTTCTGGTGGTGGACTTATGTTAGGAGCTTTCTTTATGGCAACA
>JAZUFJ010000301.1:0-5751 GCA_045640645.1 Lachnospiraceae bacterium | reverse complement strand
CAAACGACCATTATATTTCGAGTGGTTTGTAGGATTGTGAAAGTGCGCAGCACGTAACAATCCGGTATATCATTACAAACGACCATTATATTTCGAGTGGTTTGTAGGATTGTGAAAGTGCGTAGCACGTAACAATCCGGTATATCATCACACAAAACCATCAAATTCCAGGAGAAAAACATGTTCAGATTATGGGCCAGAGAATTTAAAGACAATCACATGCTTAGAGATACTACTATTATCAACGATCTCGAAGATACAAGAACTCATAAAATATTTGATGCTATAGATAAGGTATGCTATGAATTTGACCTAAGTAAGCCTATCTGGCTCGACAATAATATCAAAGATTTTCAAAGAACCTCCAAAACCCGATTCACTAAAGATAGCTTTATTGACGAGATTGATTTTGATTACCTGGAGATTCAGGTTATAGAAGAGGACGCATTTTACAAAAACTAATGAACAATTATGACAATCGATAACAACAAAAGAGGTGGAACAATTTCCACCTCTTTTATTTATTTAGCTATTAAACATCAAAACTACCAGTAATATCTCCATTGATTACATAGTATACTTTGCTCTCATAAGCGTTAACGTAAAGATCCATAGACTTTATATCTGAAACCTTTTTCTTAAGATCATATCTCCATACATCTTTAGCTATCTTTTCCAGATTTGCCTGTGTATACTTTCTGTCTGGAGCAAATTCAATTACAACATTAGTCTTGACTTCTACTTTTTTTGTAACCTTTTTGCTTACCGCTTTCTTTGCAGTTGAAACAACCTTCTTTACTGGCTCTTTCTTCTCTGCTGATTTAGCTGTAACCTCTTTTGCTACTTCTTTAGCAGCACCTGCAACTTCTTTTTCTGTTGCCTTTTTTTCTACTGCTATTTCCTTAGCAGCTACTTCCTTAACTGTTGCAGTTTTCTTTTCTACTGCTTCTTTTACCTCAGCTGCTTTCTTTGCTACTGCTTTTTTTACTGTTGCCATTTGATATTCTCCTTTCATAGTTCCCCCAAGAATATCCTTCCCAAACACAAAGAGACAAAATACATTTATTTTCTTTTTATTTATCTCGGTTCAAGATTATAATATCAATTTCAAAAAAACGCAAGTATATGGCAAATTATCTGCTTTCTATATCAATTTTGGAATATATGTTCTAGCAAATATCAGTTTAACAGATATTATCTATTCATGAATAGTATATCCTAAGCTTTTGCCATCGTTAACAAACATCTGCACTGTCTCTAACGAAAACTGATTAAGATCTTTTCCAAGACCTGGTAATTTTGCTAAAAGATTATTAGTAACAGTCACTATATCCGTACCGCTTTCATCCGCCTGAACGATATTATATACCTCTCTACAGCTAGCCCAAAGTGAAAGAGTACCTGGCTTTGTTTTACATATCTCTGCAACTTCCTTCATTACAGGAACAGCGTCCACTCCTGCGTCCATTATTCTTCCGGCAAATACTGATACTATGTTTTCTGTTCCAGGCTTTAATACTTCTACAACAGCCTTTACCTGCTCTATAGTAAAAATAGCTGTAACATTAAGCTTTATTCCCTGCTCTGATAATTTCTTTACTAAAGGAACACTGCTTTCACCTTTTGAATTTGTAATAGGTATCTTTACATATACATTATCACCTAAAGAAGAAAGTATCTTCGCTTCCTTCTCCATAAGATCAAATTCATCTGCAAAAACCTCAAAGGATATTGGCAGATCAGGTATTTCCTTAACTACTTCCTTTGCAAATGTTACATAATCCTTTACCCCAGCCTTTTTCATAAGAGTAGGATTGGTAGTAAAGCCTTTTACATAGCCTTTTCTATACTCTTCCTTCATGCCTTCGATGTCTGCTCCATCGGCATAAAGTGTGATTTTTAAATCTTCAAATCTCATACTAACACCTCCTGGTCTACTCGTTCATTGCGTTAACCATGAGATGCCATACTACTCCCTGCCATCCTTCTGCATGAGGAGTTATACGTTTCTCGCTTACAACTGGCACTAAAACACAGGCATCGCTAACCTGCTTTGAATATCCACCTGTTCTGGAAACTATTGATATTATCTTACTTCCTCTTTCTTTTGCAAGCTTAAGAGCGTTTACGATGTTAAGAGAAGTAGTCTCAGATCCACCACCTACAGATAATACCATTATTGTATCCTTCTCATTAAGGTGAGATGTTTTCAGCCATTCTGTAAAGGTTGTCTCCCATCCTTCATCATTAGTCCTTGCAGTAAGCTCTGATACATTATCAGTAGGAGCATAGGTCTCAAGATGTCCTATCTTTCTGAAATCATTAACTGCATGTGATGCATTTGCTGCACTTCCGCCTACTCCAAGAATAAAAAGTCTTCCATCCTTTTCCCTTGTCTCTTTTAGGATTTCTACACCTTTTGCTATCTCTTCCTTTGAGATAGTTTCAACGATTTCCATCGTTTCCTTTAAATACTGTTCTACGTAGCTTAAATTCATGTTTGCTTCCTCCTTTTCTCTTCGCACAAACATTTTATATTGAAGTCCGTCTATCCGGTTCATTCTCCGTACAGGAGCTTTCCGTATTATATTTATCGGACGTTACAATATCTCACTTAATTCCTTTAGGTTCTTAACTATCATATCCGGTTTATTATATTCTAATCTGGCGCAGACATCACATTTAAGATCACCTAAAAATACAGTTTTAACGCCTGCTGCCCTTCCGGCAACTACATCTGTATAGGAATCTCCTACCATAATAGATTTTTCTTTATCAATATTGTATTTTTCAAATGCCTTATTTAATAGACCCGGCTTAGGCTTTCTGCAATCACATTCCTTTATCAGATATTCATCCTTTGTGAGCGGTTGCTTTTTGGGATAGTGATGACACATAAAAACATCATCTATTTCACATCCAATTTCCTGTGCCAGCTCTATAAAATGAGTATTTATATCATAAAGATTTATAAGTGAGGTTTTTCCTTTTGCTGCTGCCGGCTGATTGGTCACTACAAATACATAATAGCCTTTTTCTTTTATTTTCTTTATAGCCTCTAATACCCCGTCAAACAGCTTAAATTCTGAAACGTTCATAGCAGAGTCTAGCAGTTCCGTATCCTCATTATAAACTATCTCATTTATTACTCCGTCCCTATCAAGAAATACTGCAGGATGTGGCATTTCTCTTCTGTAAGTTAAATATTCCCCAAATTCCTTAAGAGATTCCGGAGAGCCTATTTCATAAAACCTTTTTGTAACTATATGCGCCGCCATCTTCTTTTCTAATGACAGCCTATTCTGTATTACCGCTACATCAAAGGCTTCATCCTTTTCAAAATCAGCAAACAAGGCTTTTTCATACATACAGACACCATAATCTATAGCATCCATTTCCTCAGTTGGATGGTGCTTATCGTATAGCGCAATCTCGTTTCCTGATAATACTACATTGCTCTTATCAAATCTGTTATGATTCCTCATAACTGTCATTATTGCCTGACAGCCCTTTTTCTTTCCCTCAAAATATCTGTATACTGTTTCTTCATAGTTTATATCCATGAAAGAATCACCATACATCAATAGGAAATCATCTTCCAGATAATCATATGCCCTTCTTACAGCGCCTCCAGTTCCAAGAAGCTTCTCTCCATCATAGCAATAAGTAATAGAAATCCCTCTGTCGCTTCCGTCCTTATATCTTTCTTCTATCATTTCGGCATGATATCCAATAAGAAATAAAAACTTCTTAAAACCCCAGCTTATTAAAAGCTCCAGCTCATAATCGAAAAATGGCTTCCCATTAACCTCTACCAGAGATTTAGGGCATAGCTTTGTATATTCCTTAAGTCTTGTACCCAGGCCACCCATAAGTACAACAACCTGAACATCCTTTAATTCACGCATATATTATCTCGCCTCAAATACCCAAGGATTAGCTAGAAGATATTCTACAGTCTTTACTACACCATCTTCTATAGTTGCCTTTGGCTCCCATCCAAGAGCGCGTACCTTCTTAGTATCAAGATATATAAATGGATTATCTCCTACCCAGCCTCTTTCTCCTCCGGCATAGGTAAACGAAGGGTTAACATTAAGCTTTCCACATATCCAGCCTACAGAATCGTTTACTTCACAATACTGATCTGTTCCCAAATTATAAATATTAACCTTTTCATCTGCTTTACGTATTACTGTCATTATGGCTTCCATACAGTCTTTAACATAAAGATAAGACTTTCTCTGCTTTCCATTTCCAAGGATATGAAGAGTAGATGGATCTGCCATTAATTTCTTACAGAAGTCAAAAACATGACCATGTGTATATCTTTCTCCAAGGATTGATACAAATCTGAAAATGTATACCTGGAAATCAAATCCCTCAGCATAAGCAGCAAGAAGTCCTTCACATGCAAGCTTTGAAGCACCGTATAATGATGTCTGAATAGGGAATGGTGCATCTTCTGGCGTAGGAATCACCTCTGCTTCTCCATAAACAGATCCTGTTGAAGAAAAACCTATTCTCTTGATTCCATTTGCTCTCATAGCCTCTAATACATTATATGTAGCTATTGTGTTCTGCTCCAAGTCCTTTCTTGGATGTTCACATCCCATTCTTACGTCTGCGTTAGCTGCAAAATGGAATACAAATTCGCATCCCTTCATAGCCTCTGTCAAAGACTTTTCATCAAGATTATCTCCCTTTATCAGTTTAAATCTTGGATTCTTTAAAGCCTCCTCTAAAAATTCCATACGGCCTGTAGAAAAATTGTCATATACTACTACTTCATTTTCTGGCTCAGAAAGTAATCTGTCTGCCATATTTGATCCTATAAAGCCTGCTCCACCAGTTATAAAATATTTCATTTTCTTCTCCTTTGACTATTTCTGATTTATATTTATTAAAGTTTTACCGGTTTCTTTCTTATTCTAACCTTAAATATCGTATTCAACCTCATCCTCAACACTTGCTTTGAACAGTTTTGCATCTCGCTTAAATTCAGAGGCCTTATACTGAAGGCTTCCTATCTTAAGGTCCACTCTTATAGGAGAGTCTGCAATATTTGCAAAATACTTTTCATCTGAAAGCTTATTTCTAATACGGCTTTCTACGATTCTTGCTCCTGCTTTATCACAAGTAAGCAATACGCCTAAAGAACCATCCTTATCAATACTGTATACTCTATCCTCTAATCTGACGGTATCATATATTCCCTTTGCAAGTCTTATGATGACCTCTTCATACTGACTGCGCTTTAGTACGCTCTTTAATTCTTTTTGATATCTAAACTTTACTATCATAAGAGAGATAGCGCTTTTATTTCTTTCTGCATAGGATATTTGAGTCTGAATATCCATAAACATACTTCTAAGATTATAAAAGCCTGTTAATGGATCAATCATTACAAGCTCTTCAACCTGTCTTTGTAAAAGAGAATTTTCTATTTTTAACTTCTTCAGGCCATTCATAAAAAAGACCATTCCGAATACTGAAAGAGCCGGTAGTATTATCCACAGAAAGGATGTAACGTTTACTTCCTGTCCACCAACAATCACCGTATATATCTTTAAAGCTATAAATAGGATTGTCTCTGCTCCTGCAACAATATAGGCAACCGTTGTAAGCCTGAAGCTCGCAAATAATACAGCTGCATATGTAAATATCATCATGATAAGGTTTTCAGTAAACAGAGCTTCTCCACCAAGAGCCATAACAATAGCTCCTACCAGCAAAGCCACCAGCAGAATA
>JAZUFJ010000300.1:0-3536 GCA_045640645.1 Lachnospiraceae bacterium | reverse complement strand
AGAAATCCTAAAACGAAATTTTTAGAAGAAGAAGGCTTTGAACTGGTAGAGGATACGGGCGCACATGCTATATATAAGACAAATGTCTATGAGGAGCCTTTTGAACTGGTAGATTATTCAGTTGTCTATCCAAATGAAGGAAAATCCTATTTATATCAAGATTTTAAGCCATAAAGGATTGCTGTTATGAAGCTTACAGTATTTACGCCCACTTATAATAGGGCCGGACTTTTAAAAAGAGCATATGAAAGCCTGCTAAGACAGACCTCTGATGATTTTGAATGGTTAATAGTTGATGATGGATCAACAGATAACACTAAAGAGGTCGTGGAAGAATGGATAAAAGAAGGCAAAATCAGGATAAGGTATCATTTTTGCGAAAATGGTGGAAAGATGAGAGCTCATAATATTGGAGCCGGTCTTGCTGAAACAGAGCTGTTTTTGTGCCTTGATTCTGATGATTATATTACTAACAACGCGGTTGAGCTGATAAATACTACCTGGGATAGTATAATGAAACGTTCAGATAGTGATAAAATATGTGGTATTGTAGCCCATAAAGGGAAAAGCGAGCAGGAACTGCTTAGCGGAGTGCCTTTTCCTCAGCTTGAAACAAGTGGATTATATAATCTGTATTTGAACGGTTTTAGGGGAGAGACCACTCTTATATTTAGAACAGATGTCCTTAAAAAATATCCATTTCCGGAGATTGAAGGAGAAAAGTATGTACCGGAAGACTATGTTTATGATAAAATAGACAGGAATTATGTGCTTTTCCTTTTGGATGAAATCATTACGGTATGTGAGATAGTATCAGAGGGATATACTGATTCTGTAAAAAAACTTAAAAGAGAAAATAAGATTGCCTGGTATATGTATTATGAACAGCGAGCAAAAATTACTCCAAAGTCTTTGCTGAGATACAAATACCTGGCTTATTATGCTGTTTACGCAAAACGAACAGGAAAGAGCATTTGGTCTGACCACGAAATAGTATTTATTGATAAGGTGATAGGATGTGTTTTTGCTCTTGGTCTTAAAATAACAGGAAGAGAATGAGGTGCTTTTAATTTGAATACACAAATGAAAAAGCGAATATACAGTTTTTTGATGGCTTTTATTATTGTAGCCATAGAAACTGGAATAATGTCTTATGTATGGGTAAACTATTATAATACGGAGCTTCCAAAAGCTTATTTCTTTTGGGGACATGTTTTTATAACTGCGGTATATATGCTGATTCTATTTTTATTTTCAGCAATGTATGGAGGTTTAAAAATTGGTTCCTACAGAATGCTGGAGCTTATGTTTTCCCAGAGCTTTTCTACTATTGTATCGAATATTTTCTTTTATTTGATTATCTGTCTTTTAGCTTACCATTTTCCATCAGTGTTTCCTTTGATTATTGGAACCATACTACAGGGGATAATGATAGGCTTATGGATTTTTATCGCGACCTATGTATATAGAGCGCTGTTTCCACCGCTGGATATTCTTTTAGTATATTCGGGAAACAGAAAGGATATGTTTGTAGATAAGGTAAAGACCAGACGCCATCAGTTTGCTATTAATGAATCTATCCATTCAGATAAGGATATGGATGAAATTTTAAATGCTGTAAACAGACATGAAGCAATTATGATGTGGGATTTGCCGGTACTGCTTAGAAATGATCTCTTTAAGTACTGTTATGACAGAGGTATTGAAATATATGTTATGCCAAAAGTCATGGATATTATTCTACAGGGATCTACGACTCTTCATTTCTTTGATACGCCACTTTTGCTTACAAAAAGTTCTCCTATTGAGGCAGAGCAGCTTTTTGTAAAAAGGGCATTTGATATTATTTTTTCTCTGCTGTTAATTATTATGTTGTCTCCTATCATGATTATCACAGCGCTTTTAATTAAATGCTATGATAGAGGACCAGTATTTTATAAGCAAATTAGATGTACCAGAGATAATAAGCCTTTCGAGATATATAAATTTAGAAGTATGATTGTTAACGCAGAAAGTGATGGTGTAGCAAGACTTGCTTCTAAGCATGATGACAGAATCACTCCAATAGGTAAGGTCATAAGAAAGGTACGTTTAGACGAGCTGCCACAGCTTATTAATGTATTAAATGGCTCGATGTCATTTGTTGGCCCAAGACCGGAAAGACCAGAAATAATTAAAGAATATGTAGAAGTTATGCCAGAGTTTACATATAGAACAAAGGTAAAGGCTGGTCTTACGGGTTATGCCCAGGTATATGGTAAATACAATACCTTGCCATATGATAAGCTAAAGCTTGACCTGTATTATATCGAAAACTTTTCGGTATGGCTTGACCTAAAACTTATTATTCAGACGGTAAAGATACTATTTACGTTAGAGAGCACAGAAGGTGTAAATGAAGGAAATGTTACAGCTCTTTTTAAGGAGGATTAGTTATGGCAGAGGTGCTTTGCCAAGAACAGGTCAGCATAGTTATACCGGTTTATAACGCTGCTAAATGTATTACTGAGACCATGTTTTCTATAAAGAGTCAGACCTACAAAAATTGGGAGCTAATACTGGTTGACAATGGTTCAGAGGATAATAGCCGACTACTTATTAATGAATTTATAGAGGATTTTTATTCATCTTTAGAAGGTGAAGATACCAGGAAGATAAAGCTTATTAGCACAAATGGAAAGACTGGGGCAGCAGATGCCAGAAATACCGGAGTAAGAGAGGCAAAAGGAAGGTATATTGCTTTTCTGGATGCAGATGATCTGTGGGATCCGGTTAAGCTTGAAAAACAGATAGAGTTTATGAAGGAAAAGGATGCAGCTTTTTCTTTTACAGGATATGAATTTGCTGATGAAGAGGGCATAGGAGTAAGAAAGATAGTACATGTTCCAGAGAAGATGACATATAGAAAGGCTGTTAGTAATACTACTATATTTACCAGCACAGTTATGTTTGATATGGATAAGCTTACAAAGGAACAGATAGAGATGCCAATGGTACCCAGCGAGGATACTGCTACCTGGTGGAAGGTTTTGAAAGCAGGATATGTGGCTTTTGGACTGGATATAGCCCTTACCTTATATAGAAGAAGCAGTGGGACCCTATCTTCCAATAAATTCGAAGCGATATGGCGAATTTGGAATTTATATAGAAATGTTGAACATTTTGGAATAGTAAAAAGTAGCATTTGCTTTGTGGGCTATGCTTTTAGAGCTGTTGCCAGGAGGATTTAATGGGGTTACAGGTATTGCTGTCTGCTATGCATCTGGATGATGAAAGCTATATAGACTCTCTTAATATTACTTCGGATTGTGTTGTAATAAACCAGTGTGATAGAGAAAAGGATCAAAATATAGTACGGAAAAATATTTTAGGCATTGAGCAGAAAGTTAAATATATTGAAACAAAGGACAGAGGCTTAAGCCGCAGCCGTAATATGGCAATATATAATGCCAGCGAAGATATATGCATATTTTGCGATAATGATGTGGAATATGTTGATAATTATCAGGAAATAATACTTAATGCATTTGATACCC
>JAZUFJ010000299.1:0-3814 GCA_045640645.1 Lachnospiraceae bacterium | reverse complement strand
CAATCACATACTCTTTTCCAATCTCCATATCGTCCTTCTTAGCAGCCTTTATCTCGTTTCCTTCTACGTTAAGTACCGCATAGTTTCCATCTATTCTTACCAGCGCACCCTTAAGGAAATTTGCCTCGCCAATAAAATCTGCTACAAATTCATCAGCTGGCTGGTAATAAACCTCCTGAGGAGTACCCATCTGAGCTACAACGCCCTTGTTCATAATAATGATATTATCAGAAAGAGCCATTGCCTCGCTCTGATCGTGTGTTACATAGATAGCTGTAATACCCACCTTCTGCTGTATCTTTCTGATCTCTGTTCTCATAGTTACACGGAGCTTTGCATCAAGGTTTGAAAGTGGCTCGTCAAATAATAACACTGAAGGCTCTATAACAAGAGCTCTGGCTAAAGCTACACGCTGCTGCTGACCACCTGAGAGCTGGTTAGTCATACGGCTTTCCATTCCCTCAAGCTCTACAAGCTTAAGAATCTCTGTAACCTTTTTCTTTATCTCATCTTTTGGAACCTTTCTTAATTTAAGTCCATAAGCTACGTTATCAAACACATTATAATGTGGCAAAAGCGCATAAGACTGGAATACCATAGCTGTATCACGCTTATTAGGTGTAAGCTCGTTAATAGCTTCATCACCAAGGTAGATCTCTCCCTCGTCCGGGCTCTCAAAGCCTGCGATCATTCTAAGGGTAGTAGTCTTTCCACATCCAGAAGGTCCAAGCAATGTTACAAAAGAACCTGGCTCAATCTCTATATTTGTATCTTTTACAGCATAGAACTCTTTTCCTGTTTTAGGATCGTTATATATTTTTGAAATATGTTCTAGGCGAACACCTTTTTTTGTCTTTTCCATATCTAACCTCTTTTCGTCTTCTCTAAAGATTAATCATTTTTGCTGGTTCCAAAGCTCTTCATAAACAGGTTCATAAGGAGAACTGCTCCATAGGTGATAGCAATAAGCAATGTAGCAAAAGCACATGCCAAGCTGAATGAACCCTTTTCTGCAAATTCATTAATCTGAACTGTAATAAGCAGGAACTGTGGAGTAACCAGAAGAATAATAGCACTGATAGCTGTAATACTTCTTACAAAGGCTGTTACCAAACCGCTCAGGAAGGAATCCTTGATAAGAGGAAGGGTTACAGTCATAAATACCTTAAAGCTGTCCGCACCCATGTCATAGGCTGACTCTTCTATTGATTTGTCTATCTGACGAAGAGCAGATATACCACTTCTGGTTCCTGTAGGAAGGCTTCGAACTACAAATACAATTATAAGAATAAGACCTGTTCCATAGATTCCCTGAAGGAAGCCTGTATGGAAAATACCGCTTGAATAACCTCTGATATATCCAACACCAAGAACTGTACCAGGAACAGCCATAGCAAGCATTGAAACTGCTTCAATAAAGCCTTTTGATTTGAAATTACGCTTTACTACCAGGTATGAAATAATCATACTAAGCAGGGCTGTAATAGGTGATGCAATAAGGGATAACAGGAAGGAGTCCTTGAAAGCCTTAAAGCCATGGTATTTAGTAAATATCTGTTTAAACCATTTTCCTGTAAGAGGGAAGAACTTATATCCCCAGGTTGGGAAGAAGGCTCCAATTGGAACACAAATATACATTAGAATTACAAAACCAGCTACTAATCCACAAAGTAAAGAAAGTGGTATTCTAACTGATTTATCTTCGATAAGCATTCTACCTCTTGAAGCTTTACCGGTAAGAGTAGAAGCTGTCTTAGCCTCCAGATAATATTTCTGTACTGCAAACATAAGCAACGTAATGCACAGCAATACTACCGCCATAGCTGACGCACCGGCCTTATCATAAGCGCCTGTGATCTGAAGATAAATAGTGGTAGCCAATGTATCATAAGAACCACCAATAATCATAGGGTTTGCAAAGTCAGCTATTGATTCAATAAAGGTTACAAGAAAAGCATTTCCAAGACCTGGTAAAAGTAATGGAAGTACAACACTTGAGAAAACCTTAAATCTTCCAGCTCCCATATCTCTGGCAGCCTCTTCAAGTGAAGGATCTATATTTTTTATAAGACCTTTTAACATCATATAGCACACTGGGAAGAAAGTAAGCGTCTGTACCACTACGATACCCCAGAAGCCATATACGTCATTGTCGTATATTCCAAGTAAGAAACGTGTAATAAGACCAGCCTTTCCAAAAAGCATGATCATCGAAAGAGATAATACAAAAGGAGGTGATACAACAGGAAGCATAGATACTACCTTAAATAAACCTCCAACAACCTTGTTCATTTTTACACACACTTCTACATAAGCAAATAAAAGACCGATAAGTGCGGAAATTATACCTACAAGAAAACCAACCTTTAAGGTATTAGTAATAGCCTTTGTAAAAGTGGGAATTTCAAATATTCGTCCAAATACTCCAAATCCAAATGTTCCGTCCCCATAGAAACTGTCTACAAGGAGGATAGCAAGAGGATAGAGAATAAACAGAGTAAGAAATGTGATCAGAACAACTATGGTAGTAACCAAAATAGGATCTGCCATAAGTTTCTTTCTATCAAGCGATGCGCCCTGTCCCTTTGCCATAATAACTTCTCCTAAACATTTTTGCTATATAATAACAACGGATGGCGGCCAATGGCTGCCATCCGTATAAAAAATTCAAAACATAAATACTATTCTGTCTGGAATCTTGAAGCATCTTCTGTGTTAGCACCTGAGCTAGCAAGAGCTGCCATAACTTCTTCAACATATGTCTTGATGTTTTCCTTAGCATCATCAAAGTCATAATCCATTACGTTGTTAGGATCAAGACCGAAATCAACTGCCTGCTGTGGCTGTTCTGCATTGTCAAGAACGAGGAACTGGTATGATCCGTTATCCTTAGCAATGTTTACACATTCTGGTGAAAGAGCATATTCAATCCAAAGCTTAGCTGCGTTTGGATGAGCACATCCCTTAAAGATAGCTGTAGCACCGATTTCAAAGCTTGTTCCGCTTGAAGGAATAACAAGTTCGATGTTTTCATATCCGTTATCTACGATCTGTGTAATACCATCATGAAGGAATCCGATACCGATAACACATTCGCCTGTACCAACGTTCTTAGATGGGCCTGAACCTGACTTTGTATATACCTGGATATTCTTGTCAAGATCGCAAAGGTACTGGATACCTTCGTCATGACCATACTTCTGGATCATTGTGTTGATAACGAGCTTAGCTGTACCAGCTGTGTTGTAGTTTGATAACCAGATAAGGCCTTCGTACTTAGGATCTGTAAGATCTGCCCAATCCTGTGGAGCATCAAGGCCAAGTCTTTCAAGCTCGTCTTTGTTTACCATGAAACCAAGGATTCCTTTGTAAATACCAAACCAGTTGTTGTTAGCATCTTTGTAAACATCACCGATAAGGTGTGAAGCGTTTTCTGCATCGTAAGCTTCAAGAAGACCTTCTGATGCTACTACGTTGTAAGGGTCTGTTGTACCACCAAACCAAACGTCTGCTGATGGGTTGCCATTTTCTTCTTCGATCTTAGCCTGAACTTCACCAGTTGAAAGACGCTGGAAGCTTGTCTTGATACCATAAATAGATTCGAAGTTTTCACAAGCTGCTGCAAGATATTCTTCTTCACATGAACCGTATACAACGAGCTCGCCTTCTGCCTGAGCTGCTGCTACAAGATCATCAGCTGCTGGAGCTGCTTCTTCTGCTGGAGCTGCTTCCTCTGTAGCTGCCTCAGCTGATGGAGCTGCTTCTGGTGCTGGCGCTGCTGCTGGAGCTGCACATGCACAAAGAGAAGCAACCA
>JAZUFJ010000298.1:0-7843 GCA_045640645.1 Lachnospiraceae bacterium | reverse complement strand
AACATGTCTCCATTATATGAGGATTTTGTTTCCTCTAATAAATAAGGCTTTGTGTCCTTGCAATCACATAAATATGCAAAATAGCTCTGGCGCTAATGAAATAAGAATACTCAGTGAGCAAAAACAAAACATAAATAATTGGGAAGAACAGGCAAATAGTAAAGGAGAGTTTAATATGAGTCAGATAACAGAATATAGCGAAAAAGTAATGGATCATTTTAGTAATCCCAGAAATGTAGGAGAGATAGAGAACCCATCAGGTGTCGGTACAGTTGGTAATGCCAAGTGTGGAGATATTATGAGAATGTATTTAGATATTGATGAGAACCAGGTTATTAAAGAAGCTAAATTTAAGACCTTTGGTTGTGGGGCAGCGGTAGCAACAAGCTCTATGGCTACAGAGCTTGTGAAGGGTAAAACTGTTAACGAGGCTCTTCAGGTTACCAATAAAGCTGTAATGGAGGCCTTAGATGGTCTGCCACCTGTAAAGGTACATTGCTCACTTTTAGCCGAGGAAGCGATCCATGCAGCTCTATGGGATTATGCAGAGAAGCATAATATCAAAATTGATGGATTAAAGCCCCCAGTTAACGATATTGAGGAGACTGAAGAATATTATAAAATGGGTTAAACCCTTGAAAAATCAGGCTTTTCAAAGAAAATGAAAAAAATATTAAAAATTTTTAAATTACCTATTGACACAGTAGGTAAATAGGTGTAATATCACATTATCAAAACGAAAGGAACATGACAAGATGAAAACAAATTATTCAAAATTTTCTAGCTACATGTGTTGTATGTGTTGTCGAATGCTATTCTCCCAGGTGAGCAATATGGCAGGGTGTTTGGCTCATTTGTCATGCGCCCATACGTAAAAATTTGTCATTTCAAATTTGAGTAAGCCATCACCTGGGAGTCGGATAAACCTCTCAGGTTTTTTTATTCATAAACTGGTTTTAGGCAATGGGGTCAGGCCAGTCAGCAGAAAATGATAGATAAATATGGGAAACAGATCTAATAATACAGATCTGACAAGATGATTAGATAACAAATACAACATATGAAAATAGAAAGAGGAAAAAAAGATGAGAAAAAATATTATTAAGAACAAATTGGTTAAGAAAATTATTACAGGAGCATTGGTAGCATCATTAGGAATCTTAGGTCTTACAGGATGCGGTTCTAAGCCTGCAGCAGAGGCTACACCAGCAGCAGAGGCAGCAGGTGATCAGATATACAGAACATTAGATGACATCAAAGCAAGCGGAAGCATTAATATCGGAGTTTTCTCAGATAAGAACCCGTTTGGTTATGTAGATGAAAACGGAGATTATCAGGGATATGATGTATACTTTGCAGAAAGAATCGGTAAAGACCTTGGAGTAGATATCAATTATGTTTCTACAGAAGCTGCCAGCCGAGTAGAATATCTTGAAACAGGAAAGGTTGATATAGTATTAGCAAACTTTACTGTTACAGATGAAAGAAAAGAAAAAGTTGATTTCGCTCTTCCATACATGAACGTAGCTCTTGGAGTAGTTTCACCTGAAGACAATGTTATCGAAAGTCTTGATCAGATCGGTGCAGATGACCAGGTTATCGTTATCTCAGGTACAACAGCTGAAACTTATCTTGAGAAGAACAACCCAGAGATCAAGCTTCAGAAGTTTGATACATACGCTTCAGCCAAGACCTCATTTGAAAATGGCACAGGCGTTGCATGGGCAAACGATAATACAGAAGTTATAGCATACTCTCTTGAAAACGAAGGCTTTGTAGTAGGTATACCATCATTAGGTAGTCAGGATACAATAGCTCCAGCGGTAACAAAGGGAAACAGCTCACTTCTTGATTGGTTAAATGAAGAAATTGTTAAGCTTGGTGAAGAAAACTTCTTCCATGCAGATTATGAGGCAACATTACTTGATACTTATGGTGCAGATTATGAAGATACTCTTGTTGTAGAAGGTGGTCAGGTAGCTGGTGAAATTAAAGAAGGTAACGGAGAAACTATTAAAATAGCAGCATCACCTGTTCCTCATGCAGAGATTTTAGCAAAAGCAGCAGAGATCCTTGAAGAAAAGGGTTACAAACTTGATATCGTTGAATTTGAAGATTATGTACAGCCTAACCTTGTAGTAGAATCAGGAGAATTTGATGCAAACTATGTAGAGCATGTACCTTACCTTAACAGCTTTAACGAAGAACAGGGAACACACCTTGTAGATGCCGGACAGATTCATTATGAGCCATTCGGAATTTATCCAGGAACAAAGAAATCACTTGATGAAATCGCAGATGGAGATTCAATTGCAGTACCTAACGATACTACTAATGAAGCCAGAGCACTTCTTCTCCTTCAGGATAACGGTTTATTAAAGCTTAAAGATGGCGCAGGCCTTACAGCAACTGTTAACGATATTGTAGAGAACCCTTATAACATTGAATTTGTTGAGCTTGAGGCAGCTCAGGTAGCCAGAGTAGTAAACGAAGTAGAATATGTAGTATTAAATGGTAACTATGCTCTTGAAGCCGGTTATTCTGTAGGAAAAGATTCAATAGCATACGAATCAACAGATTCCGTAGCTGCTAAGACATATGTAAATATCATTGCAGTCTATGAAGGAAATGAAAACAGTGATAAGATCCAGGCTCTTGTTTCAGTATTAAGATCAGATGCAATCAAGCAGTTCATAGAAGATAGCTATGATGGAGCAGTAGTTTTCTTTGAAAAATAAAAAAGGTAGTGTATGCAGAGTGTAAGCTCTGCATACATTTTTTAAATAAGCATTGAAAAACAACTATAGCGGTCAAAAGATATTTAAGCAGATATAAAATGGGGATAATATATGAGCACAATAGAGATCAAACATTTAACAAAAGATTTTGAAGCTAATGGACATATAATAAATGCTCTCAAGGATGTGAACATATCCATAGAAAAGGGAGAAATATATGGAATCATAGGTATGTCAGGTGCTGGAAAGAGTACATTGGTACGTTCCATAAATTTTCTTGAAAGGCCAACTGAAGGACAGGTTTTAATAGATGGAGTAGATCTGGCCAATCTGTCGGAGAGGGAGCTTAGAAAAAAACGTAGTGAAATAGGTATGATTTTCCAGAGCTTTAACCTGCTTGAACAGAAGAATGTAATAGACAATATATGCTTCCCATTAGAGATATCAGGTATAAAAAAGAAGGCCGCAAGAGAAAGGGCTTTAGAGCTTCTTAAGCTGGTAAAGCTTGAGGAAAAGGAAAAGGTATATCCTTCACAGCTTTCCGGAGGTCAGAAGCAGAGGGTAGCTATAGCAAGAGCCCTTGCTACTAATCCAAAGATTCTATTATGTGATGAAGCAACAAGTGCCCTGGATCCACAGACTACAGAATCAATTTTGTCTCTATTACGAAGCATTAATGAAAATTTCGGGATAACGATAGTAATCATTACACATCAGATGTCTGTAGTTAATGATATATGTAACAAAGTAGCGATCATAGATAATGGCCGTGTAGTAGAGTCCGGACCGGTTGATAAAATATTTGAAAACCCGGAAACAGATGCTGCAAAGGAGCTTATTATTGGTAAACGCGTAAGCAATGAAGAGGTAGAAAGTGTTAACTCTTCAAGAAATATAAGAATAGTATTTTTGGACAATTCAGCTTATGAGCCGGTAATCTATAACACCATCCAGAAATTTAACGCTCCTATCAATATTTTAAAGGCTGATACAAGAAATGTTGGCGGAAAAGCAGTTGGTGAGATGATATTAGGATTACCAAAGGACGAAAAGATGCAGGAAGATATAATTGAGTATCTTAGAGAAAAAGGCTTAGTGGTAACGGAGGATGTAGACAATGTTTGATAGTAAGGTTATAGAAATGTTATTGATAGGAATAAAGGATACTTTATATATGACATTGCTTTCAACAATTGGCGGATATATTTTGGGGCTGCCTTTAGGCATCGTCCTAAACGTAACCAGAGCTGAAGGATTAAGACCATGCAAGCTTATATACAGGCTGATAGATGTTATATGTAATATCATAAGAAGTGTTCCTTTCCTGATTTTACTTATTCTTTTGATCCCTTTTACAAGAATGGTAGTAGGAAAAAGCTATGGATCAACTGCAACGATTGTTCCACTGGTTATCTGTGCAGCGCCTTATATCGCAAGAGTAGTGGAGTCATCTCTTAACGAAGTGGACGCAGGAGTAATAGAAGCGGCAAAGGCAATGGGAGCTAACAACTGGCAGATTATAACAAGAGTACTGTTAGTGGAAGCGAAAACTTCTTTATTAACTGGAGCAACAATCACTACAGGAATACTGTTAGGCTATTCAGCTATGTCAGGAACCGTTGGTGGCGGAGGATTAGGAGATATAGCTGTAAGATATGGTTATTACAGATGGCAGACAGATATTATGATTGTTACAGTAGTCCTTCTTATTGTTATATTCCAGATTATTCAGAACCTTGGTACAAAGATAGCGATATCTTTAGACCATAGAAAGCGATAGGGACAGATTATGGATAGTAGCGCAATTGTTTCATATATTCCCCTTTTTGAGGAAGCATTTATTTTAACTTTAAAAATAGGATGGACAGGCATCCTCATAGCTTTTGCGATAGGGGTAAGCGGCGCATTTGTAGTATATTTTAAGCTTCCAATATTAACGGGTGTGATAAAGGCCTATGTGGAATTGTTTAGAAATACTCCGTTATTAGTTCAGTTATTTTTCATCTATTTTGCGCTACCTAAATTGGGTCTTGCCATATCAGCTGAGAAAGCTGGCATTTTAGGAATAGGGCTGCTTGGAGGAAGCTATATGATCGAAAGTATCAGAAGCGGACTGGAAGCAGTAGCTGTATCACAAACAGAAAATGCCAAAGCTTTGGGAATGACAAGGACACAGTTGTTCAGATATGTAATTTTACCTCAGGCTTTTTCAATAAGTGTTCCGGCTTTGGTAGCGAATGTAATCTTTTTGTTAAAGGAAACAAGCGTATTTTCTGCTATCAGTCTGATGGATCTGATGTTTACGGCAAAGGATTTGATAGGATTATATTATAAAACTACAGAGAGCCTGTTTTTACTGGTGGTATTCTACATAATAATGCTTTTGCCGGTTTCCTTTATCGGCAATGTGGTAGAGAAAAAAGTCAGATATGGTATGTTTGGAGACTAGGCTATGAGCATTTTTACGGACTTGGGTTTTGATGTTTTATTAAAGGGTAACAATTTTATAAGGTTATTAGAGGGTCTTTTAGTGGCGCTGAGGATAAGTCTTATTTCAGTTTTACTAAGCATCTTTCTTGGTATGCTTCTTGGAACACTGATGAGCCTGAAAAACGATGCGATAAACCTGATACTTAGAATATATCTTGAGATTGTAAGGATAATGCCCCAGATGGTATTACTGTTTATTGTTTATTTTGGTATCACTAAGATATTTGGCATTAATCTTGAGGCAGAGACCGCTGCGATAATAGTTTTCACCTTTTGGGGGACAGCGGAGATGTCGGATCTCGTCAGAGGATCCTTGATTAGTATTCCGGTTATTCAATACGAAAGCAGCATGGCTTTAGGTCTTACAAAGTCCCAGACCTATATTTATGTGATTATTCCGCAGACTATCAGACGACTTATTCCTTTATCAATCAATCTTATTACCAGAATGATAAAGACAACCAGCCTTGTAATGATGATAGGAATAGTGGAGATATTAAAGGTAGGGCAGCAGATAATCGAAGCAAATAGAAAAAGCTCTCCAAATGCGGCCTTTGGAATATTTGCTACAGTATTTGCACTATATTTTCTGGCATGTTATCCAATTAGCCTTGTTGCAAAGTATTTAGAGAAAAAATGGGGGATGTAATATGGAAACATTATTGTCTGTTGAAAATCTTCATAAAAAATTTGATGACCTAAGTGTACTGGATGATGTTAGCCTTGAGCTGAAGAAAGGCGAGGTTCTGGTAATCATTGGTCCTTCCGGCTGTGGCAAGAGTACATTTTTAAGATGCCTTAATGGCCTTGAGGATATCCAGGACGGAAAGGTGATACTGGAAGATAAGGTTATCAATCCTAATAAAAAGGAATTAAATAAGAACAGAGAAAAAATAGGTATGGTTTTTCAAAGCTATGACTTGTTTCCTCATAAAACCATATTGCAGAATATTACAATGGCTCCTATAATTGTACAGAAGAGGAATAAGGACGAGGTAACAAAGGAGGCTATGGCGCTTTTGGAAAGAATTGGCCTTAGCGCAAAAAGGGACAATTACCCAAGGCAGCTTTCCGGCGGTCAGAAGCAGCGTGTGGCTATCGTTCGAGCTTTGATAATGCATCCTGAGCTGTTATTATTTGATGAAGTTACAGCAGCTCTTGACCCTGAGATGGTAAAAGAGGTTTTGGACCTTATCTTATCTCTTGCGAAAGAAGGCAGAACGATGGTAATAGTTACCCATGAAATGTCTTTTGCCAGAGCAGTGGCTGACAGAGTGGTCTTTATGGATGGTGGAAAAATAGTAGAAGAGGGAAAACCTGAAGAAATATTTGATAATCCTAAGACGGACAGATTAAAGAAATTCCTGAAAACCTTCACATATTAATCAAGACGAAAAAGAAAAGTGTCCCTAAAGGAGGTAAGAACGGTACTTATGCGCGGATTGTATTATGATGGAAAAACTGCTGTATACAGAGAAGATTTAGAGCGTCCGGTTCCGGATAAGGGAAGAAGCCTGATAAGGATTCTCCTTTCTGCAGTATGTAGCACCGATAAGGAAATACTAAAGGGATACAGGCCTGATTTTAAAGGAATAATGGGCCATGAATTTGTAGGTATTGTAGAGGAATCTGATGAGCAATCACTTATTGGTAAGCGTGTGGTAGGCGAGATAAATGAGGTATGTCATGAATGCCTTTATTGTAAAACAGGCAGACCACATCACTGCAGTAATAGATCAACACCAGGACTGTCAAAGGACGGATGTTTTGCGGAATATATGATTCTTAAGACAGAAAACCTGCATGTGGTACCAGATGAGCTTGACACAGAGGTAGCAGTTTATACAGAGCCTCTGGCAGCAGCCTTTGAGATTTTGGAGCAGATAGATGTTAAGGAAGGTACACCTGTTACGGTATTAGGAGATGGAAGACTGGCTCTTTGTATTGCAAATGTAATGCACCTTGCAAAAGCAGATGTGACTGTTATAGGTAAGCACGAAGATAAGCTTAAGCTGTTTGATCCTATAGCCAATACTACAACAGAAAGAAAACCTGAAAGCTATGAGATAGTGGTAGAGGCAACAGGCAGCAAATATGGTATATCACAGGCCATTGAGCTTGTTAGGAAAAATGGCACTATAGTGCTTAAGAGCACTTATGCAGATAACGCAGAGCTTAACTTAAGCCTCGTGCCAGTTAACGAGCTTAAGATAGTAGGAAGCAGATGCGGCCCGTTTGAGCCAGCGTTAAAAGCTTTGACAGATAAAACAATCGTTCTCCCAGAGATTGTTAAATATGATCTGAGAGAATATGACAAGGCGTTTTCATATACAGGCTTTAAAGCCGGGTTTGATTTTAGATGAATTCAAGTTTAAATGATAATTCAAAATAACTATTTTGAGAAGAATTATAGATTTTAAGGCTAACCATAAAGGTCTATAATGCTAATATATATTAAAAAAGCTCTTATTGATTTTTGATAAATATTCGCAAATCCGCGTATTTATCAAATTCATAGGGAGCTTTTTTTATATTTATAAGCATTTATTTTGTTATAGCAAACATGTAAAAAAATAAATTAAAAAATTTTTTAAAAATACAGTTGACAAACACAA
>JAZUFJ010000297.1:0-2003 GCA_045640645.1 Lachnospiraceae bacterium | reverse complement strand
GGCTCATAAACATCCTCAATAGTTCCGGAATCCTCGCCTATTGCCGCAGCCAGTGTATCAAGTCCTACAGGTCCACCTGAAAACTTTTCTATCATAGTCATAATCAGATTCCTGTCTACGTGATCAAGTCCCATTCTGTCTACATCCATTATATCAAGAGCATTCATAGCCACATCATAGGTAATAGCACCATCATATACGACCTGGGCATAATCTCGTACTCTCTTTAAAAGTCTGTTAGCTAATCTTGGCGTTCCACGGCTCCTTCTTGCCAGCTCTTCAGCTCCTTTTATATCTATTTTAACATTAAGAATTTTAGCTGAGTGAACAATAATCGTGGTCAGCTCTTCTATTGTATAAAATTCCAGCTTATTTATTACTCCAAAACGGTCTCTTAATGGAGCTGTTAACAGTCCGGCTCTTGTAGTAGCGCCAACAAGGGTAAAATGAGGCAAATCTATTCTTATAGATCTGGCTGTTGCCCCTTTACCTATCATAATATCTATCGCATAATCCTCCATTGCCGGATATAATACTTCCTCAACCTGACGATTAAGACGATGAATTTCATCTACAAACAAAAGATCGCCTTCCTGAAGATTATTTAATATTGCCGCCATCTCTCCCGGCTTTTCTATTGCCGGTCCACTAGTGGTCTTAATATTAACTCCCATTTCATTAGCTATAATATTCGCCAAAGTAGTCTTTCCAAGACCTGGAGGACCATAAAACAAGACATGATCTAATGAATCTTTCCTTTGTTTTGCAGCCTCAATATAAACCTTTAAGGTTTGTTTTGCCTTCTCCTGACCTATATAATCATCAAGACTCTGAGGCCTAAGGCTACCCTCTATCTTTATATCCTCTTCTATGAGGTTTGTTTCTATCATTCGTTTTGCCATTTTTACCCCTTATAGATTAATACATTTTAGAGCCTTTTTAATTGCTGTTTCTATATCATCGCCCTCATTAATTTCTGCCTTACGTACTGCTCTCATGGCATCAGTCTGAGAATATCCTAAAGCTGTTAAAGCTTCCGCAGCCTCATTTCTTACACCACTTATACCTTCTTCTGTCTTCTTTCTTGTATTTTCAAGCTTCTGTTCAAAGGCATCCTCTAAGCTAACCTTATCCTTTAAATCTATTATCAGTCTCTGCGCTGTCTTAGAGCCAATACCCGGGGCTTTAGAAATAGTCTTTGAATCTCCGGATAATATAGCAAATCTTAAATCATCAGTAGTCATAACAGAAAGAATCGCTAACGCTCCCTTGGGACCTATACCATTTACAGTTATAAGAAGCTTAAAAAAATCCAAATCATCTTTTGTTAAAAAACCATACAAAAGCATAGCATCTTCCCTAACACTTAAATAGGTATAAACCTTAAGCTCGCTCATTAACCCATCGATTTCATTTAATGATACAGAAGGCATAATAATGTTATAGCCAATATTATTTACCTCTAATATTATTCTGTCATCATATATTCCAGCAACTACACCCTTCAAATATCCTATCATTTTATCTCCCACATTCGATATATCATTAATTTATACTTTGTGACATTCACGTCATATGAATAACTCTTCAAATAATTTTATCGAATGGATGTTCGATTGTCAAGAAAGTATTTATTATTAATCAAAGACGACACTATACCAATCAATAATCCAGTGATTGCTCCTGAAATAATCAAAACAGGAAGGTAAAAAGCTATCCTGATATCAGATACGGTTAAGCAGGCAAAAAGAAGCTGTCCTATATTATGAAATACTCCGCCTAAAATACTTACCCCTACCATACTAAAGCAATTAATTCTTTTTCCAAGACACATTATAATAAAGCTTAATATACCACCACATAGGCTATATATAATTGCATATACATTTCCAAAAAGTAATCCAATAATTATAATGCGCAGAATTAATATAGTCAGAGCTTCCCTTTTTCCAAAGAAATATAAAGAAATTAAAGTAATAATATTAGCAAGCCCTAATTTCATC
>JAZUFJ010000296.1:0-6328 GCA_045640645.1 Lachnospiraceae bacterium | reverse complement strand
ATAAAGAAGATAATTGATAATGACCGCGTAGAGCTTGGTGGAGAATTCTGCAGAGGATGCGGATATTGTATGCCTTGTCCTGTTGGAATAGAGATTAATAATAGCGCCAGAATGTCACTGATGCTCAGACGTGCTCCATCTAAGGCATGGCTTACTGATGAGTGGCAGGCAAAGATGAAGAAAATAGAGGATTGCCTTAACTGTGGAAAGTGTAAGGGCAAATGTCCATATGGACTTGATACACCAACACTTCTAAAGAAAAATTACGAAGACTATAAGAAGGTTCTGGCTGGTGAGGTTAGCGTGCAGTAGGGACGTCGCTTTGGGGTGGTGCTCTTTCTTTGTTTAATATTGCACAGTATATGCAAAAATCCAATGAAAATCAAAGGATTATACTAAACAAGGAATTTAGAAGTAATAATATGGTCCGCCGCCACAGCAAAGACCACCGCCACCACAGCACAGGTTACAAATAAGATTGGCGAGGCAAAGCTTAAAGCAAAGGCTTCCACCAGTATTATAAGGTGTTCCATAAGTATATTGGCGACTGGTATACCAGTCGCTTCCATTTTCAAACTGGTTAACCAGGTTGCGGTATTCCATATTTCCGGGCTCAAGACTGGAAGCCTTTCTGGCATGATCAAGAGCGGCTACCTGGTTACCTATTCCTGCGTGAGCTAAGGCAGAATAGTAGTACCAGCGTGCATTTCTGCTATTTTCAGGCATGCCATCTAAGACATTTCGAGCTTCTTTATAATATCCATTTCTTATATAATTACCCGCAGCCCTCATATGGGTATCATCTTCATAGCCGGTATTAGAGCTTTCCCAATATGAAGAAAAACCTCCAAAACCATTTCTGAAGGGATTACCATTTTCAAAAGGATTGCCATTTCCATAAGAACTATTTCCGTATCCGTTTCCAAAAGGATTACCATTTCCGTATGAACTGTTTCCATAAGAATTACTATAAGAGGACTGACCATAGCTACCGGAATATCCGGAGGTTCTCTCTTTCATAATTTGCTGGTATGCCTGCTGAATTTCTTTGAATTTCTCTTCGGCAGCGTCTTTATTTGGATTATTTATATTTGCATCTGGGTGGTATTTCCTGCTAAGTGCTTTATAAGCTTTTTTTATTTCTTCTTCTGATGCATTTCTGCTTACATTAAGCACCTGGTATGGATCAAAATACATGGAGGTTCTCCTTCATCTAATTGTTTTTATTGCATCTGGCCTGGTAGGTTTTTTCGAACCTGTACCATACTCCAGAATATAGAATATTTCTTAGTATTTCGGTGTTCTCGAGGATAGGAAGCTTTTCAAACTCTCTACAGCTTTCAGATATCATCATTGTAAGTATTGTTTTACATTCTTCGTCAAAATCAGGAAGATTATATTTACTAATGAATGGGTTATATCTGCTGTTTTTTATATCATCTTCGATGTCTTCATAAGCATCAAGGAGATAGATAAATTTTCCAAGAGAGATTCCCATGCTTTTAAGCTCGTCATGCCATTCGTCTTTTTTAGGTGTCATGAGCTCACCCATTATTTCTCCAAAGAGATTAGACATATAGTCTATATCCATATTGTGGATCTTTTCCCCCTCAGATAAACATTTCATAAGTCGGTCGATCTTTTGCACCTTCTTTGGATATTTTTTAGTAAGTTTTTCATATCCGCTTTTTAAAAGTTTGGAGTAGGCATATTTTGATACCTTTCTTTCGTCGTTCCAATCATCTATGCATTTGTAGTATGAAAATAGCAGATTCATATCTGCAGCATAATCAGTATAGATATTGTTAAAGCTTTTGTGCTTTTCAAGAGGGTGAATGACACAATGTTCATATACCTCTTTAGTTTCCGGTTCATAAAGACTGGACAAGAGAAGGGCTAAAAAGGTCATGTCATAAGTAAGAGTAAGCTGACCTGGAAGACCATAATTCTTTTTAAGAGATTTGCACAGACCACAATAATATGCGTGATATATGTCAAATTCTTTAAATTTCATTTCACCTTTATTTATAATAATATAACCAAACATATTTAACGATACCTGCCTGAACAATCACTAAACTAGCTTTTTTTAATAAACTTCTGTCCGCATTTAGGACATGTAACCTCTATTTTTCCTTTGCCCCTTGGTATTCTGATCTTCTGGTCACAGGTTGGACATTTATATATATGATAGACCTTGCGCTGGTTGATAGTAAATTTGAGCTTTCTAAACCAGGTTTTTATGGAATTACCTGCTTTAAAAGTAAAGTTCCTGAATTTATAGCCAGCAGTTTCAAAGAATCTTTTTACTCCCGGGAGCTTGCGTGAAAACCATAATCTTACCTGTCCTGATATTTTTAAGTATTTGTAATTTTCCTGCTGACGTTTATAAAGATTACGGGATAGCATTCTGAAATAAGATAATATTAGAAGAATAACGGCTATGGTATAAGCTCCTCTAACAAAAAAAGAAAGAATAAAAAAGAAGAGTGTAAGCCCCATTATGAAACGGTTCAGGGAATCATTACCATACCTCCCGTACATAAAATTTGCCATTTTGTTTCTGAATGAATTCATTTTTTTACATCCTCCGCTTTTTCCCTTTAATGTACTTAAATTATAAAAGCATACCATGATGGTAAAGCCATATCTACGTGCATGCACGATAAATGACTTTTGATTTTTATATCATGATATTACAGAATACTTGAAGTATAATATAATCATATATTTTATAAATATATCAGATTATGATATTATATTATGTGATATGTCTTTTAAAATTGTTTTATACCAAGTGTCATATCTCTATTTGATTAAAGAGCCATATGAAATATGATATTTGACACTTATATCATAACATGATTATATCCTACAAAAAGTAGGGCTAAAATACAATAAACAGATTATTAAGAGATATTAAAAATGTAGAAACTAATTATAAATGTGAGGATTTCACTTATGAGACGAAGTCTTTTATTATTAAAAATAATTGCGCTGATGCTTATATGTGTGATTGTACCTAAAAGGGAAGTCTATGGGTACGACGAGGTTGTAGTGGTCATAGATGCCGGGCATGGTGGCGCTGAGGACGATGGCGACAACAATCTTGGAGCGAAATATAATGATGTTAACGAAAAAGATGTTGACCTTATAACAGCGAAGGCTCTGTATGACGAGCTCAGCGAATATGGAAATGTTTCGGTTTATCTTACCAGAGAAGATGACAGAAAGATGTCTTTAGAGGAAAGAGTGGAATTTGCCAAATCAGTTAAGGCAGATCTTTTGGTGAGCGTGCATTATAATGCATCGGAATTTCACAGATTTTATGGCGCAGAGATATTCACTTCTGCTTTTGGAAACTGCTATGCATATGGAAAAAGCGTTGGCGAGCATATAATGGCAGCCTGGGAAAACGAAGGGGCTGAAAGCAAGGGAATAAAGACCAGGATAGGAAATTCTGGTCAGGATTACTATGGCATTATAAGGCATGGAGTAGAAAACTCTATTCCTACTATTATCCTTGAACACGGCTATCTGGATAATAATACGGATTGGCAGAGAATAGGTAATGAGGAGGCCTGGACTAACTTAGGAATCATTGATGCAAGGGCAATAGCTGAATTCTATGGGCTGCAGAAAAGTGTTGTCCAGCAAAAAATCAATCCGGATCTAAGCGTATCTATTCCAAATGAAGTTGTAAGCCCTGATACAACTGCTCCGGAAAAGGTGGATGTTGCAATAGATAAATATAATCCAAGAAATGGAATAATAGAATATACTGTCTATGCAAAGGATGAAGAAAGTAATCTTATGTATTATGCAATGGATATAGTGGATAATACGGAGGATGACAGTGAAAGCTATATGGACCTAAAAACCTGGGAGCTGTCCGGAAATTATATGGAGGGTACATTTAAGGTGCCAAAGGGCTTTAAGGGGAATGTTGCAGTAAGGGTGTATAATAATTATGAGTTGTATACAGATTCTGAGATTATTAGCATATCACCAGAGATGCCTGAGGCAAGTGTATTAGATGATGCAGGGCTGGAGGTACCAGAGGATTATGTTGAGCAGACAGATGATGCTCAGATTACAGATAAAAAAAGTCCTTCTGAGAAAATTCTGGATGAAATAGAAAAGATGCGTGCAGAGATAGAAAATGGGGAAAGCGATGCTGCATCTGAAAAAGATAATGACGAGGAAATAGCAGGCGGAGAAGATGAGCTGACAGAAGATGGAAATGTCAGTGAATATAAAGAGGGCAAGAAAAATAAGAAAATAAGCGCTGCTCAGGAAGAAGTTAACCAGGAGATAGAAAATAAATATATAGCAAAAGAAAAGCGGCAGCAGGTATTTATGGGGATATTAATAGGGGCTGTATGTCTGATTATTGGAGTAATGATAGCTTATATTATTTTCTATATACTTAATAATAAAAGAGAATAGCGAGGATAAAAAATGATAGATGGAATAATTTTTGATGTAGATGGAACACTTTGGGATTCTACTCCTGTAGTAGAGGATGCCTGGAACCAGGCACTTATAGATAGTGGTTTGGCATATGCCTCTGTTACAGCAGATCAGCTTAAGGGACTTTTTGGTTTGCCGATGAAGGATATTATCGACAGGATTATTCCAAATGAAAGCGAAGAAAAGAAACTTGATTTTATGCCTAAATGCTTTGAATATGAGCATACCTATTTGGAGAAAACCGGTGGAACCTTGTATCCAGAGCTGGAGGAGTGTTTAAAAATACTTAGTGAAAAATATCCATTGTTTATAGTGAGCAATTGCCAGGCAGGATATATAGAGCTGTTTTTAAAGAAGACAGGTTTTGGCAAATATTTCAAGGATCATACATGTCCTGGAGATACCGGCCTGCTTAAGGCAGATAATATAAAGCTTATAGCAGAGAGGAATGGTTTATCAGCTCCTATATATATCGGGGATACCCAGATGGATGCTGATGCGTGCAAAAAAGCGGGAGTGCCTATTGTATATTGCAGATATGGCTTTGGTAAGGTGGAAAAGCCAGACTATATTATTGATAGTCCTTTGGAGCTTACCAAAATAAATTTCTAAAAAAGCCGAATACAAATGATGATGCCAGGAAAAGATTATTGTTCTATGGTATAACAGATTGTTTTATGCTACGCGCTTTCACAATCTTAAACAGTAAGAACATATCTTGAAAAATGATTTTGATACTATAAAGCATAGATTAGGAAAAAAATATGGGAACAATCACGATAATTGAAGAAACTACAAAGAAACCTATTACTCTTATGGGACAGCGTGCCGGAGTATGCTGGGGCGCAGATATAAATGATGCTGACAAAAATTATAAAAGAGGTCTGGACTGTGTGAAATCCGGACATCATCGTGTAATGGAATATGTTAACATAGAAATGGTTATAGATGGATATTCTGCCAGAGTGATAAGGGAATGGTATACACATCTTGGAGGAGCCCCTACAAGATTACAGGCTAGTACAAGATATATTAATTATTCTGATTTCGCATATATTACTCCGGGAAAAATAGCAAAAAATGAAGAAGCTTTAAAGATATACAGGGAAACAATGGAGAACATTGCTGCGGCTGCAGAAAAGCTTGAGAGCGAGCTGGGCATTCCAAGGGAAGATGCTGCGATGCTATTACCGCTCGGAATGAGCACTAAGGTGGTAGATAAGAGAAACCTGCGTAATCTGGTAGATATGTCTCACCAGAGAATGTGTACAAGAGCCTTTTGGGAATACAGGGAGCTTATGCAGGATATATGTAAGTCTTTGTCAGATTATTCTGATGAATGGAAGTATCTGGTGGATAATTATTTTATGCCAAAATGTGAGGTAGCAGGATACTGCAGCGAGAAGATGAGCTGTGGAAGAAAGCCGAAACAGTAAAAATAGTTATTCGTAGAAGTTAGCAAATGTTATCCTAAGAAAGGATTCCATGTATGAATATTATAGCAGCAGTAGATAGTAATTGGGCGATTGGTAAGGCAGGAAAGCTTCTTGTCAGTATACCAAATGATCAGAGAATGTTTAAAAGCGAGACAATGGGAAAGGTGATTGTTCTTGGAAGAAAGACTCTCAGTACTTTTCCACAGGGAATGCCTTTAGCGGGACGGACCAATATTATATTAACAAGGTCAAAGGATTATAAAGTTAAGGGAGCTATAGTGGTGCATTCTATTGATGAGCTCCTTGAAGAACTGAAAAAATATGACTCAGAAGATATCTATATTGTTGGTGGCGAGAGCATATACAGGCAGATGCTTAAATACTGTGATGTGGCTCATATCACTAAAATAGATCATAAA
>JAZUFJ010000295.1:0-5227 GCA_045640645.1 Lachnospiraceae bacterium | reverse complement strand
ATATCTGAAGAAATCTGCCATATTCTGAACATACTGGTTAGTACGCTCAGCCCCCTCCATCATAGCAAGCTGCGCGCCTGCATTAAGTGTGTTAAATAGGAAATGCGGATTAATCTGAGCCTGCAGATATTTCAGCTGGGCATCCTTAAGATGCGCTGTCATCTTAAGCTCTTTTTCCTTCATTGCACTTTCTTTTTCAATATTTTCTCGTATCTGATCAATATATTTTCTGATATTCTCAAGCATCTGGTTAAAGGCCTTTGTTACGACACCTACCTCATCATCGCTTTTTACAGTGAGAAGATCTACATCAAGGTGTCCCTGAGATACCTGGTCAGCCATGCTCGCAAGATCTCTTAGCGGTGCTGTGATAGAATGAGTAACTATTATTATCAGCACAAGAGATAATATAGCTATTGAAGCGATAACTGATAAAGAAAATATCTCTGAATAATTTAATGATCCTAAGAATACACGGTAATTACCCAGACTGTCCTTAAACATTTCATTATTAAGACTATATATATATGTATTAATATATTCATATAGCTTACTGGCCTCATCATAGCCTGACAGAATTTTTTCAGCATTTCTACCACGCTTTGCGGTAACAGTTTCATCCGTTACAGAAAGATATGTTTCAGATAAATTCCTGATGTCTCTCTCCATCTGGAGCATTTCATTATTAGATGGTTTATCATTTAGCTTATCTATCTGATTAGAAAAAATCTGTGCATATTTGTAATACCTCTCAAGAGAATCCGTATTTTTAGTCTTAAGAAAATCTGTCATACTTGATTGAATATAGGAGACAGATTCTGTCATCTCATTAAGAGAAACGTTACCAGCGTAAATCTCTTCTATTCCTCCCACCATACGCCCAATATTTACATATATATAGAAGTTTACAAGAAATATTGCTCCAAGAGATATAGCGAATAGTAGCAGTAACTTAGTCTGTATTGAATTATTTTTTAAAAATCTACTCTTCCACATCAATATCTACCTGCTTAATATAATTAGAAATATTACTATTATCTATGCGTGTGAAATCAACTGAATAGTAATCACTGATTCTGCCATAACTCATATAATCATTTAAAGCTTCAATGGAATAGTCTGCCATCTGCTTGCCATCAACAACGATAGATGCATAAATATTGTTTTTCTCAATTGCATTTAAAATAGTATCAGCATCTGAATAACCTATTATAGTAGTATCTCCTACAAGGTTCTTCTCTACTACAGTCTGATATACGCTTACTGTGTTTGTCTCATTAAGACATATAACAATATCAGGCAGAACCTCTTCGTTAAAAAGCTCCCTTATCTGCTCTTCTGCACTGAAATCATTCTCATTACTAATACCCACTATCTCCATTTTCAATGCATTGGCATCAAGAGAAGAATGATTAAGCTCATCCTGTATTCCAAGTATGATTGTATTTTGGGAGAAATCAGAAGAATCTTTATCAACTAAAAGAACAGCCTTCATTTCTCTTATATTTGTCGGATCCTTTAGCTCCTTTGCTTCATTTATATCCTTTATATTACTGCTCTCTGCCATAGCATCGCTCATTTCCTTTGCAGCAGTAGTAATAAGGGTTCCATATTCACTTCCCAGGTTATAATAGCTTAGACCTATATAACTTTTTCTCTGGGAATCTGCAGCATCAGACCAAACAGTAATGACAGGTATATCTGCCGCATCTGCCTTTTCTATAGCAGCTATCATTTCCGGCGAATTGTCTGCTTCTAAAATAATACCATCAACCTTTGAAGCTATGGCTATATTCATAAGCTCCTCATGGGAATACTTTACAGAAAGATTTTTACCCATATATTCAACATAGGCATTGTATCGATCTCCCTCTGTAAGCATATCCTCATAAACCTGCTGCCAAAAGTTATCTTCGGAATCCTTTGTTATAAGCGCATAAGTTTTTTCATATTCCTTTGTATTGGTACCATTATTATTGTATGATTGCACTACCTGTCCTCTAAATATAACTAGCCCCCCTATCGTTACCGTTAGGGCGGCTATGGCTAATACAATTAATACTACTCTTGTTATAGTTGCTTTTATCTTATTATCACTCATAATTCAATATTTTTTGGGATTCATCATCTGAAGAGCTTTCCAAGGGCAACTCCTTCTTAAATATTATAGCAGTTATAAAAATAATCTCGAATTTCCTTCTCTGATAATACAATATTTCCCTGTATCATCTGCTCACTTCCGCCACCTTTAGCTGATAAATCTTCCCTCATCTTCTTAGCGAGCTCAGTAAGCTTTATTACTTTCTCAGAATCCCCTTTTCTTATTAGGAATCTGTAGCTTTCGCTTTCAGCATTTTCTACTCTCATAAAACCGGCTACTATTCCAGAAAATACCTCAACACATGCATTTATAAGATTTCTAAGCTGGACCTCGTCCATTGTATCAGTAAAAATCAGCTCTGGTCTAAGGTCATTTTCCTCTCTCTGCTTAAGGCCTGATACAGTAGCGCTAATTATCATATCTGTAATCTGTTTCTTTAAGGCAGAATTTTCTGCAGATAAAGCTTTGCACTTTTCACTTAATCTTTCAGCTGCCTCTGAGGCTTCACCTCTCTTTACAGATAAAATATCCATCAGACTCTTTTCATCCTTATCGAGGCCAACATAATCATTATATGCAAGCTTTCCGGCTTTAATCTCTATTCTTGTGCCACCTCTGTGCTTAAAGGAATTTACTATTTTAATAAGACCTATCTCACCGGTTCTGTCAACATGAGGGGCACAGCAGGCGCAAACATCATAGCCTTCAATAGTAACAAGACGTACCCCTTCAGTAAGCTCAAGCTTACTTCTGAAATCTATTTTCTCAAGCTCACCTTCTTCTGGAAAAGATATTGTAATGGGTACATTTTCATATACTGCTTTATTTGCCAGCTCTTCCATTTTTGAAAGCTCTTCCGGTGTAAGATATCCATCTATATCAATGGTCAGAACATCATCTGAAATATGGAATCCCACATTATCATATCCATAATTATTATGGATAATACCACATAGCAAATGCTCTCCGCTGTGATTCTGCATTCTTAAAAATCTTGTTTCAAAATCAATCTTTCCCAAGACAGAATTGCCCTCTGCAAGAGCTGAAGCTGTATAGTGTATAACTTCACCATTTATTCTCTGAACATCAAGTACTCGTATTCCATCTATTACACCTGTATCTGCCTTCTGACCGCCACCTTCTGGAAAAAAAGCAGTTCTGTCAAGACAGACAGCATAAAGCTCTTTCTCTGCATTTTCTTTATCCTCAGGAAATACCTCTTTATATGTAGTAGCATCACAGGATAAAACTGTAGCAGTAAACTCCTTGAGATAGGAATCGGTTTCATATAATAATTCTGTTGATAAAATATTTCTTTCGTTTTTCATTATATATCTTCCACATTTTTCTATAATAATTTCTTCTTTTTAGGTCATTTAATTATACACAACATAGCAAATCGTATCAATACAGACTCTCCATATTAAGGCTTGAAAAAGTTCATGTGGCGATTTATAATACTTTTATGATGCAAAAATCGCCAAATGATTGTAATTAGCATATATTCTGGCGATTTATAATAATTATTTGTGAGGATACTTATTTGAAAATAATTGGCAGAAAAAAAGAAAAAGATAACTTAATGCAGTGTTTACTATCAAAAAGACCGGAATTTGTTGTCGTATACGGAAGAAGAAGAGTCGGAAAAACCTATTTAATTAGGGAATACTTCAATAGACACTTCTCCTTCTATGCTACTGGTCTGACTTCTGAAAAGACCAAAGGACAATTACAGGGTTTTTCAGCGAGCCTGAGTTCATATGGATACGAAAACAGCAGTATACCAAAAGATTGGTTTGAAGCCTTCAACCGATTAAAAAATCTTCTTGAAAGCGATAACGTATACCGCGAGCCAATAAATAATAAAAGAGTTGTATTTCTCGATGAGCTACCATGGATGGATACTGCAAAATCTGATTTCAAAAGTGCTTTAGACTACTTTTGGAACAGCTGGGCCTCTGCACAGGAAGATTTACTATTAATAGTCTGCGGATCGGCAACATCATGGATAATAACAAACCTTCTTACAAATAAAAAGGGCTTTCATAACAGAGTAACCAGACGTATACACCTTACGCCCTTCTCGCTTTCGGAATGTGAAGAGCTGTTTGAAGCAAATGATATAGTCATGACCAGAAGTCAAATAATAGAAAGCTATATGATTTTAGGCGGAATACCACATTATCTGAATCTTTTAGATCCACGTTTAAGTCTCGCACAAAACGTTAACGAATTATGCTTTGAAAATCATGGTGACCTACACGATGAATATTATAATCTCTTTTATTCATTATATAACAAACCCGAAAAGCATCTGGCTATTCTTGACGCGTTAACAAGAAAAAGGGATGGTATGACAAGAGCGGAACTTTCCAAAGAAAAAGATATTGGAGGTGGGTCTGTTCTGACTAAAGATCTTAGGGAGCTTGAGGAATGCGGCTTTATACGAAAATATACTAATATTACAAAAGGCGAGGGAGAAATCTTCTATCAGTTAATAGATCCCTTTGTGCTTTTTTATAATAAATTTTTAAAAAACAAAATGTTTGATTCTTGGAATGACTACATTAATACACCAGGCTACAACTCATGGCGAGGCAATTCTTTTGAAATAGTATGTATTAATCACATTAATCAAATAAAATCAGCACTCGGCATACGGGGAATCTCAACAACCGAATTTGCCTGGAGAAATTCAGATATTGATGCAAAAGCACAGGTCGACCTGATAATCAAAAGAAAAGATGGAGTTATTAATCTTTGTGAAATGAAATTTACAAATGAAGCATATTCATTAGATGAAGACGAATACAAAAAGATTAGTAACAAACTGGCCCAGTTTCAAAAGGTAACTCAAACCAAGGATGCTATTCATGTAACTCTGGTCTGTGGAAATGGATACAAACAAAATAAATATTCCGGCATTGTTCAGAACGTTGTTTTAGGTGATGATTTATTTGAATAATAATGCCTAAGTAATAAATCGGGGGTATGTGCATCTGGAACATACCCCGATTTGACAACTAGTACTAAGCTATCTTCGCACTACAAAGGGTTTGCTATTTCATAGCTCCATAACCTTATTCGAGATTATTTTTTATCTTATCTATCATCTCATCATATTCT
>JAZUFJ010000294.1:0-6149 GCA_045640645.1 Lachnospiraceae bacterium | reverse complement strand
CGAGGATGTAAAAGAGGAATCGCCATTTGGAAAGGGTGTTCCGATTTTTGATGACAGAACATCACGTCCTGAGCCTGAAAGAAAAAGATACTCATCAGGTATTATATCATTGCCAATAGCTGGAAAAGATGATGCTCCTATTTCTAATAGACATCATATTAATCTAAACGAGGTTAAGATATCTGAACAGGAGGTCTACGAGAGAGACGTAGATACAATTTATGAGATTATTCCTGAAAGAGAAGATCTGACCGCTAAATACAGAGATGAAAACCAATTTAGAGATGATACAGATGGTGTTAGCGATCATGAACTGGAAGAAATGTTAGAAGGTATATTAATGCCTAATATTCCAAAGTTCAATAGAGGTACTGATTCTTCGTTAAACAATGCTTCAGCTAAAACTGAAGAGGAAAATAATATTGAAAATGAGCTTCAAAAGTCTATATTAAGAAGTCTTGAAGAACCTGTAATGAATGAATCTGTTGAAGAATCTGTTATCAAAGATTCTATTATAAAAGATTCTATAATAGATGAATCATATACAGAGAAAGAAGATATAGAAGAAGCTATCGATTATAATTTCAATGATGAACCTAATATAAAAAGCTCATATAGTTCAGAGGTTTATACTGCTAAAGAATCTTTAGAGAATAATAAACCTAAGGTGATAGAAAACAGAGAATTTGACAGGCCTGAGATACCTGTTAACGATTCCAGACCTAAAGCTATTAAACCTGAAGCCAATCCTATTAAGCGTGCTATAGATAAGTTATCAAATAATGATCATGATAATTATCAGTATCCATCACCAGAGCTTCTTACCCCTGGAAAAGGTGGACAAATGTGTGATAAGGAAGAGCTTCATAAAAAGGCGTTAAAGCTTCAGGATACATTATTAAGCTTTGGTATAAAGGTATCTGTTATAGACGAGATACAGGGTCCTACAGTTACCAGATTTGAAATGAAACCTGATCAGGGAGTTAAGGTTGCAAAGATTACAAATTTAGCAGATGATATTTGTCTTAATATGGAAGCTAAGTCAGTAAGAATAGAAGCACCGATTCCTGGAAAGGCTGCTGTAGGTATAGAAATACCTAATAAGTCTACCTCAGCTATAATGTTCAGGGATCTTATAGAGGATAATGCCTTTACTAGCGCACAGTCTAAGATTACCTTTGCTGTTGGAAAGGATATAGGTGGCCAGGTAGTAGTAGCGGATATTGCTAAGATGCCACATCTCCTTATAGCTGGTGCTACCGGCTCAGGAAAATCAGTATGTATTAATACCTTGATAATGAGTATTTTATATAAGGCTCATCCGGATGATGTTAAGCTTATAATGATAGACCCGAAGGTTGTAGAGCTTAGTGTATATAATGGTATACCTCATCTTATGGTGCCTGTAGTGACAGATCCTAAGAAAGCCGCTGCAGCTCTTAACTGGGGCGTTAGCGAGATGATGGACAGATATGCAAAGTTTGCAGAGTTTGGCGTCAGAGATCTTAAAGGATATAATAAAAAACTGGAAAGTACCTATGATGATCCTGATATTCCAGAAGAAGACAGACCTAAAAAGCTTCCACAGCTGGTAATAATAGTTGATGAGTTGGCAGACCTTATGATGGTAGCTTCAAAAGAGGTTGAGGGATCTATATGCAGGCTGGCTCAGTTAGCCAGAGCTGCAGGAATACATCTTGTAATAGCTACCCAGCGTCCAAGTGTTGATGTTATTACCGGTCTTATAAAAGCCAATATGCCTAGCCGAGTTGCATTTAGAGTATCATCAGGTATTGATTCCAGAACAATACTGGATACAATCGGGGCAGAGAAACTGCTAGGAAATGGTGACATGCTGTTTTATCCTCAGGGATACTCGAAACCGGCAAGAATACAGGGTGCCTTTGTCTCAGATAAAGAAGTTGCAGATGTAGTAGAATATCTTAAATCACAGTTCGATGGACATGTATACAGTAGTGAGGTCGAGGCGAAAATTAGTGCTGGAGCTTCAGGCTCAACCGGAGGAACTGGAGCTGGAACTTCTCTTGCAGAAGATGATGGTGATAATGGACGTGATAATTTGTATACCCTTGCGGGACAGTTTATTATAGAAACTGACAAAGCTTCAATAGGAGCTTTGCAGAGAAAATTCAAGATAGGTTTTAACAGAGCTGCACGTATAATGGATCAGCTTGCTGATGACGGGGTAGTATCAACTGGAGAGGGAACAAAGCCTAGAACAGTTGTGATGAGTATGGAGCAGTTTGAAGAATTTGTTGAAGACTATGTATAGAATGGAGGATTATTTCAATGAAATCTGATATTGAGATAGCACAGGAGGCTGAGCTTATATCGATACGTGATGTAGTAGCTCCTTATGGAATAGAGGAGGATGATATTGAGCTGTATGGTAAATATAAAGCTAAGCTTTCAGAAGAATATCTTCAGTCTTTGAAAGATAAAAAGGACGGAAAGCTTATACTTGTTACAGCGATAAATCCTACTCCTGCAGGGGAGGGAAAGACTACAGTATCTATAGGTCTTGCACAGGCTTTTAATAAATTGGGCAAGAAAGCTATGGTTGCTCTTAGAGAGCCATCTCTTGGACCATGTTTTGGTATTAAGGGAGGTGCTGCTGGCGGAGGATATTCTCAGGTATTGCCAATGGAGGATCTTAATCTTCATTTTACCGGTGATTTCCATGCTATTACAGCTGCCAACAATTTATGCGCAGCCCTTTTGGATAATCATATTCAACAGGGAAATGAGCTTAATATAGATACAAGAAGTATTGTCTGGAAACGTTGTATAGATATGAACGACAGAGTCCTTAGAAATATAGTAGTAGGCTTGGGCTCAAAGGTTGATGGTTTTGTAAGAGAAGATCATTTTGTTATCTCTGTTGCATCTGAGATTATGGCTGTTTTATGTCTGGCCAGTGATTTGAAGGACCTTAAAGAACGTCTTTCAAAAATGATAGTTGCCTATGACTATGATGGTAATCCTGTTACTGCTAAGGATATTAAAGCCGTAGGCTCAATGGCAGCCCTTTTAAAAGATGCTATTAAACCTAATTTTGTTCAGACATTAGAGCATACTCCAGCTTTGGTACATGGTGGTCCTTTTGCAAATATTGCACATGGATGTAATAGTGTCAGAGCAACAAAATCTGCTCTTAAAATGGCGGATTATGTCATTACAGAAGCAGGCTTTGGAGCTGATCTTGGTGCTGAGAAGTTTTTAGATATTAAGTGCAGAATGTCTGGTATTAAGCCGGATGCAGTAGTTATAGTGGCTACAATAAGGGCTTTGAAGTATAATGGTGGAATAGAAAAAGCTAATCTATCTGAACCAAATGTTGAGGCTTTGAAGAAGGGTATTGTGAATCTGGAAAAGCATATTGAAAATATAAAGAAATTTGGTCTTCCTGTAGTTGTCACTCTTAATGCTTTTGTTACAGATTCAGAAGAGGAAATACAGTTTGTAGAAAAATTCTGTAAGAAAAACGATTGTGAATTTGCCTTGTCAAAGGTATGGGCTCTTGGTGGAGAAGGTGGAGTAGACCTTGCTAAGAAGGTTCTGTATACTATTGAAAATAAAAAGAGTGATTACCATCCATTATATGAGCTTAATTTGCCAATAAAAGAAAAGATAGAGGCCATTGCAAAGGAAATATATGGTGCAGGATCTGTGATATATTCTAAGAATGTTCAGATGGAGATCGCGAGGTTAACTAAGCTTGGTCTTGATAAGTTACCTATATGTATGGCGAAGACTCAGTATTCTTTATCAGATGATGCTTCGCTTCTTGGAAGGCCAGAAGGCTTTGCAATGAACATAAGAGAAATGTATGTAAACGCAGGTGCAGGCTTTATAGTAGCTATTACCGGCAGCATTATGACTATGCCTGGTCTGCCAAAGCAGCCAGCTGCATATAATATAGATGTAAACGAAGAAACAGGAAAAATTGTTGGTTTGTTCTAGAATTGAAAAAGTATATGAGGTGATAATATGGCGTCAATTATAGATGGAAAATTGATTTCGAATCAGATAAAGGATGAGCTTAAAGCTGAAGTAGAGGCTATGAAGGCTGAGGGAAAGAATCTTTGCCTTGCTGTTATTCAGGTAGGAAATGATCCTGCAAGTAGTGTATATGTTAACAATAAAAAGAAAGCATGTGCATATATTGGTATAGAATCAGCAGCCTATGAGCTTCCAGAGGAAACAACAGAAGAAGAATTGTTAGATCTTATAGACCGATTAAATGAAGATGATAATATTACTGGAATTTTGGTACAGCTACCAGTTCCAAAGCATATTAATGAGGATACAATCATTAAAAAAATATCACCTGCAAAAGATGTTGATGGTTTCCACCCAATGTCAGTTGGCGCTTTAAGTATTGGACAGAAGGGCTTTGTATCCTGTACTCCTGCCGGAGTAATCCAGTTATTAAAGAGAACAGGAGTAGAAATAGCCGGTAAGGAATGTGTGGTTATTGGAAGAAGTAATATTGTAGGTAAGCCTATGGGAATGCTTCTTTTAAGTGAAAATGGTACTGTTACTATTTGCCATTCGAAAACAGCTAATTTGAAAGAGGTATGTAAGAGAGCTGATATTCTTGTAGCTGCAGTAGGTAAGCCTAAAATGATTAATCATGAATATATTAAGGATGGTGCTGTAGTAATAGATGTTGGCATACATAGAATGGAAAATGGTAAGCTTTGTGGTGATGTGGATTTCGATGATGTAGAGGGAATTTGCAGTGCAATCACACCTGTTCCGGGAGGAGTAGGACCTATGACTATAGCAATGCTGATGAATAACTGTGTTGAGGCAGGAAGATAATAACAATATAGAATTTAGGGATGCCTATGGTATGTAAAAAGTGTGGTACGCCTATAAAAGATGGGCACCTATACTGTGAAAAATGTGGTGAAGAGATCCAAATTGTTCCTGAATTTGAAACTGAAATAGAAGATAGTATACAGACTCATTTATCAAATGTTGCGGAAGAAAATGATGAGAAAACAGCTGAAGCTAATGTTGAGGATGATTCTTCAGAAGGGAACACAGATACTTCACATAATAAAGAACTTTCAAGATCGAAGAAACTTGCTATAATGATAGCTTGTTTTGTCGGTCTTGTTGTGGTTATCGTATTGATTTTTTCTGCCAACAAAATAAAAAGATATTATTCCTATGATTATCAGTATAGCAAGGCAGTTGGAGAGTTTGATCGTGGTAATTATTCAAGCTCAATAAATACTGTTAAGCATGCCATAGCGATTAATCCAAAGTCTGAAGACGCAAAAATACTTTTAGCAGATAACTATTATGAAATTGGAAAATATGATGAAAGTATCGCAACGCTGTTAGAGCTTAAGGAACGTTTTCCTCTTGATTATGGTATTAATGATAAGCTTATAAAGAATTATGAAGCAATAAATGATGAACAGGCTATAGAAGAACTGTTAAAGGTACTTGGAAGGTCAGCTTCTAATAACGAAAATAAAAATGAGTTTTATTTAGATCCCCCAACTTTTAATATGGAAGAGGGAGAATATGAGAACGAGCTGACTGTTACTTTGTCTCATGATATACCTGGAAAGATATATTATACTTTGGATGGAAGCAAACCGACTAAGGACTCTATGGAATATAAGGATCCAATATATATGGTAGCCGGCACAATCACTGTATCAGCAGTATTTGAAAATGTTTCAGGTATTATGAGCGAGCCTGTATCAAAGACATATACTATTGTCCAGGCTGAAGAGGAAGAGATATTAGAAGCAGTGCCTACAATAAAGACAAAGGCTGGAAAAACTCATAATCCGGAGCTTATAGTGGTGTCAGTACCGGATGATGTATTTGTTTTGTATACTACAGATGGAACAGATCCTACTATTGAATCTGAGGAATACACAAGGCCTATACCTATGCCTATAGAGAAGACAGAATACAGATTTGCCTGCTTTGATAAGAGCGGAAATTCTGGCGAAGTAGTAAGCGCTACATATGAGCTGCAGATGGTTACATTGTTCGATATTCAAACGGCTAAAAGCGCTGTCGAATTTTATAACATATCAATACCAAATTCTACCGAAGGAGCTCAGTATAACTGTGATAGCGCAATAGCTCTTGAA
>JAZUFJ010000293.1:0-3271 GCA_045640645.1 Lachnospiraceae bacterium | reverse complement strand
ATCTGGGCAGCTTCCTGCTGCAATCATATCTGTATAAAGCTTCATAGCCTTGATAGTGTTAGGATCATCAAAACCAGATGTCTTCTTGTCATCGCTGATAACATATCCACCCATTGGGTAGATTGTGTTATAGAAACCTTCCTGGTTGTTGCCTGGCTGGATTGCATATCCCCAGTGATCATCGTTTGTAAGCTTGCCAGCTGCTTCTGCGAAATCAGCCCATGTCCATGTTTCATCTGGCTAAGCAACGCCCATCTCATCAAAGATAGTCTTGTTGTACCAAAGAGCGATTGTATCGATATTCTTTGGAACTGCGTACTGCTTACCATTTGAGCTGTAAAGATTTACGATACCCTGATAGTAGTTGTTAAGATCGATAATATCGCTAGCTGCGATTCTGTCTGTAAGATCAAGAAGAAGATCATTTTCCATGTACATCTGAGCTACATTTGAATGCATCCAGAATACGTCTGGAAGTTCTCCACCTGTTGCGCCAGCTTCAAGAAGTGTCCAGTAGTTATTCCAGTCAACAACCTGGATAGTAGCCTTAACACCTGACTGTGCGCTCCAGTCATCAACGATCTGCTGAAGACCTGGTCTCTGTCCTTCATCCCAAATAGTAACTGTAAGCTCGCCTTCAACGCTTGAGCCGATGCTTTCAGGAGCTGCTTCTTCAACTGCTGCTTCTGCTGCAGGAGCTTCTGCTGCTGGTGCCTCAGCTGCTGGTACTGCTGCTCCACAACCAACAAGTGATACTACTGTTGCTACGCTTAGTAATAAAGCTAAAAGTTTCTTTTTCATTTTAATTCCTCCCTATAAATTTCAAGTAATTTTACCTGACCACGTACCTAGATTATAAATCATATATGTTATAATGGTATGTTTTTTCGTGAGAACTATATGTCAAGATGTGACATCATACCAATGTCATAAGCGATTGTGAATTGCTTGCTTGCAAGCTAATTCACACATTGCTTCATGACATGCCACATCATGAGCAAAAAAGTGATGCGTATAGCATCACGATATGCGAATAATGTGTAGAATTGCGAGAGTGCGTAGCACGGAGCAATTCGTATGGGATGATATTTTCCAAAAAAACAACGCAGGCCATCTCGCAGCCTGCGTCATCTTATTTCTATGCCTCAATAGTCACTACTACTGATTTATAATCTTCTCCAATATTAAATTCCGGATCAAGGTCTGTATTAAGTGCCAGACCAATATTCATAAGCTCATCACCGTAATATGTCTTCTCGCCGATATGATATTCCATATCCGGATCAAGTCCTGCAAGCTTAATAGTTGTCTCGTAGCTGTTAACATTTGATCTGATAACATAGTAAGCAACTATCGCTTTCTTCTTATCTTCTGATACAACCATCCAGGAGCATCTGTCATTACCATATGGTACTAATAATCTGTAGAAATCACCATACTGTATAAGCTCTCTGTTAGCCTTCATGAACTCAACCTGTTTCTTTACTCTTGCAAATTCTTCTTCACTTATGTGATTGAGATCAAGCTCATATCCAAATGTTCCAAAATATGCAACATTTGCTCTGAAATCAATAGAGGTAGTTCTTCCTGTCTGCTGATTAGGTACAGCTGATACATGAGCTCCAATAGACGAAATAGGATATCCATAGCTTGTACCAGTCTGGATAAATAATCTGTCTACTGCATCTGTATTATCTGAGCACCATGCCTGTGGAGCATAGTACAGTAAACCAGCGTCGAATCTTGCTCCACCTGACGCACATGATTCAAATAAAATATCAGGAAAAGCTTTTATCAGTCTGTCATATAAGCTGTATACACCAAGAACATACTTATGATATACCATTCCCTGACCTTCAGGTCCTGCTGTATTGCTGAAGCATTCACTTATTGAACGGTTCATATCCCATTTAATGTAAGCAATATTTGCTCCATCTATAACCTTATATAACATGTCATAAATACAGTCTACGACTTCTTTTCTTGAGTAATCAAGCACTAGCTGGTGTCTTGATAATGAAGGTGATTTGCCAGGAATAGCAAACGCCCAATCAGGATGTGCTCTGTAAAGATCACTATCCGGGTTAACCATCTCAGGCTCTATCCAGAAACCAAATTCAAGACCCATAGCATTAATCTTTTTAGCTAGTCCCCTGATACCTTCAGGCAGCTTCTTTGTATTTTCGAACCAGTCACCTAAGCCAGATCTGTCATCATCTCTTACGCCGAACCATCCATCATCCAGAACAAAAAGCTCTGCTCCTGCTTCCTTTGCCTTAGATGCTATCTTCAAGATACTTTCTTCTGTAAAGTCCATAAAGGTAGCTTCCCAATTGTTAAGCAATATAGGATTAGGACGTTTTTTCCATTTTCCTCTTATGAGGTTATTATTATAAAGCTTATGGAAAGTCTGACTAAGTTTATTCAATCCACTGTCAGAATATGTCATTACTACTTCCGGAGTAACAAATTCATCATTTTTTTCAAGTGGCCATGAGAATCTGTCTGGATGAATACCCATTACAAATCTCAGTCTTCCATAACAGTCTGCATCAGCTTCTGCAAGGAAATTACCACTATATATGAAAGAAAATCCTATTGCCTCACCTATAAATTCATCAGTGTTACCACGTTTCAGAATAATAAAAGGATTCTGATTAGCGCTTGAAACGCCTCTCTTACTTTCTATCCTTACAGCGCCTCTCTCAATCTTTCTGATTGTAGGTATTCTCTCTCTTGACCAAGCACCTGAGAACTGCATCCATTCATAATCTGTATCCGGAAGATCTAAACATAAGCTAAGAGCTCTGTTCAAAACAATCTTCTCCTCTGAATGATTAACAAATCTTGCACTTCTGGTTATAACTGGATATTTATCAAATATTGTATAAGATAAAACCATCTGAACCTTTGTTAAAGTATTTTCAAGAATAACCTCAAGAGTCATAGCCTCTTCTTCTGAAGCATATGTAGCAGGAAGTCCTGGGAGCTCTTTCTTTCCCTTTATTATATTGTGGGAAATATAAACAAAGCTATTAGTCTCAGAACCATTTGCATAGGCTATTTCATATGCAGGTACACCAAAATCTGTACCACCAAATGATGGATATTCCTGCCTGTTCATTTCCATTGAAAAAACTTCTTCATCTGGATCTACTGACGTATGTGAACGATTACCATAATGAATCAGATATCTGAAATCATCCTTATCATGTATGCTTTTACCAAAATAAAGCTGTCCCAGCTCACCATTTGACTGCACATACATAAT
>JAZUFJ010000292.1:0-10881 GCA_045640645.1 Lachnospiraceae bacterium | reverse complement strand
AGATACTATTGGGTTTCTGCCGTTTACGATTCTGGTATAGTCTCTTCTCTTATAGAACATACCCATATCAAGACCAAGTACATTTGCCATATAGATCGAACGGCTCATACCGCCCTCATCAGGGCTTATTATCATCATATGCTCAGAATCTATTTTAAGGTCATCTATATTCTTAAGCAGACCCTTTATAAACTGATATGATGGCTGAACTGTTTCAAAACCAGAAAGAGGTATAGCGTTCTGTACTCTGGAATCATGAGCATCAAATGTAATAATATTATCAACACCCATATTTACCAGTTCTTGCAATGCCAAAGCGCAATCAAGAGATTCTCTTGCACTTCTCTTATGCTGTCTTGATTCATAAAGGAACGGCATAATAACTGTTATACGACGTGCCTTTCCTCCTACAGCAGCAATTATACGCTTAAGATCCTGATAATGATCATCAGGAGACATATGATTTTCATGTCCACATAATGTATATGTGAGACTGTAATTGCTAACATCAACTAAAAGATAGAGATCCGTACCTCTTACTGATTCATTTATTACTCCCTTTGCCTCACCGGTTCCAAAACGGGCAATTTTAGCATCAAGAATATAGGAATCCTTCTGATAGCCTGCAAAAGCCAGGGAATTCTTATGCTCGTTTTCTCTCTCTTCCCTCCACTTTATCAGATACTTATCAATTTTTTCTCCCATCTCCTTACAGCCTGCAAGGGGAATCATTCTAAGTGCGCCTACAGGAATTGTTTCAAGATTTCGCTTTTCTTCGCGAATCGCCATGGAAACGTACCTCACTTTCTGTTATTAAGTTTTTTTATTTTAATTCTCAAATCCTGGATATCCGGTTTTATTACCCTGTAATTTCCAAAGATTCTCGAAAAGTTACGCTCAGAATATTTCTCAGCTATTATATCAAGTGACAGATTCGTTGATATAATAGTTGATTTCTTACGATTGTTTCTCTCATTAAGAATAAGAAATAACTGGGATGAAACGAAAGAATTTGTAGTTTCTGTTCCCAAATCATCTATTATAAGTAGATCGCAATTAAATATATCATCATGAATCTTTGATACATCTCCATCTGAATCTGATGCATGGAATACATATTTAGCCAATGTATCAAATAGCTGAAAAGCAGAAAAATAAATCACTGAATGTCCGCTATCCAGTAATTCTTTTGCAATACAATTAGTCAGATAGGTTTTTCCTACCCCAACATTTCCATAAAACAAAATATTAGAGTATGTCGTATCAAAATCACGGACAAAACCCTTACATTCTGATACTATCTGACGCATTACCTCTATTTCAGAATCATTATAGTATTCATAAGATAGGTTGTCAAAGTTTTCTAAAAGCAGTAATTCTTCTATATTTGACTGAGCATAGCACAGTCTGATAATCTCCTGTTTTAGACATTTGCACTTCTTTCCATCAATGTATCCTGTATCCTTACAGTCTGCACATGTATATATAGGACTTAAATAATCCTCAGCATAACCATTGTTCAGTAAAAGCTCTTTCTTCTTTTCTGTGATCGCCTTTATTTTTTTTCGAAGCTCTGCTATAGCGTCTAAATCTCCATTGATACGCCTTTTTGCATGCTCAACACTAATAGCTGCGACCTCTTTTTCAAGGACTTCATATTCAGGTATTTTTGAATATATCTCGTCCCTCCGCCTGTTAAGCAGATGTCTGTTCTCTATCTGAGCCTCTTCATATTTTCGCATGATTCTATCATACTGAGAATTACTTATTGCCATATTATACCTTCATCAATCATTACTATTCAGCTTAGTTACTTAATATTTCCTTTTCAAGCTCTGAATAATCATAAGAACGCTGACTGAAATTATTAAATTTATTAGCCGATGGTTTCGCTATCTTATCAGAAGCAAGGCCTATATTTTTATCTGCTGACTTCTTTTCTGTCTCTTTTTTCTCAGCTGTATTCTGTCTGCTTAAGCCTTTTTTACCTTTAGCAAAGGCATCATCCAACGCAGCTATATCAGAAACTGTCTTCACACCTGCCTGAGACCAGTTAACCAAAATAGTATTTGCATATTCAAAGCTTGGGCTATGGATTTTCATGATTGTTCTTTGACAGGCTTCAGCTATTATATCCATGCTCATACCCAGCTCGCCCATCCAGCATCTCACGTAATTAACCTCTGGATCTATAGGTTTTCTGTTACAATTGATTCCAAAAGCCTTGAAAACCTCAAATACCTCTCTTGGTACGTTCAAAGTATGAACCTTCGCCTCTTCTACGTCCTTAACACCATTTGCTGCCCAATTATTTGCAACGTTTTCTATGTAATAAATATTTTTCTTCTTATTTGTAACACAGTATTCTATCAGGTATTCTATCAGGTCTGAATTAAATCCCAAAGAATCATACATATATAAGAAAGAATTAATATCATTACTGCTTAAAGTTCTTCCAAGATACTGCTCTGCTATAAACAATAACTGAGACACATCTGGCTGCTCCTTAAACTCCATAAGACGCTTTGCCGAAAAGTTTGGCTTTGCAGGCAATGGAAATACCTTTGTATTTCCAAGCTCTATATTATTTAACTTCATCTGGTCTACAGCTTCTTCTCTATAGTTAACTGTATCCTTCTTGTCTTCCAAAGTAATATTCATATCCTCTTCAAAATATTCATCAAAGGAGCGATCTTCTTTTTTGATTATTGGTAAAAGCTTTATCCCTGACAAATGCTTACCGGAATCAAACATCAGAGCTATCAGCTTTTGCTTTTCCCAATATTTAAGAGCTCTTACAACATCCTTTTCCGTGTAGTTAAAAAAATCTGCCATGGAAGAAATGCTGATATTCATGTTCGCACCATTGCATCTTAACAGATACATATATACTTTTATCTGTGCATCATTTGCATCCTTCATATATCCGTCGATAAACTGATTAGACACAATAGTTGCATCAGAATAGCAATCACTAATAATTGTTACATGGTTCATCTATTTTCACCTCGTATCTGATTTTCCCCTCACAGATACGCTCATGGCTAACCGTCTTATAAAATGCTTTCAAATTTTATTTTTGGGCTACCAGTATTGCTCATGCTTTTCTTAATTAATAAGCAAGATGAATTATAGCATATAACCTATAAATTGCAATCGTTAAAATGACGAAAAACCCAGTAAAATCAAGGGTTTACAGCCATTGTGGAAAATGTGGATAATGTGGATTTTTATCTCCATAATATTATGTCACCAGCATAAAATTATGATTTTTTCGCGCTTTTTAATTAATAAAAATAATTTTATGTAAATAACATAATCCACAGTTTTTTTATTTCGAAAATCTAAAAAATCTGTGGATTATGTGGATAATTTATTTACCTAACAGTTTTTCTCCCACTTTTACAATATCTCCGGCTCCCATAGTTATCAACAGATCACCGTGCATACAATTTTTTAATAAATAATTTTCTATTTCATCAAATGATGGATAATAATATACTTCTGTACCCATCTCTCTTATAGTATCTGCCAAGTCCTCTGAAGATATTCCCAGGGTGTCCTTTTCTCTTGCTGCATATATATCAGCCAGAACAACAACATCTGCCAAAGACAATGCCTCGCAGAATTCATCAAAAAATGCCTTTGTTCTTGTATATGTATGTGGCTGGAAAACACATACTATTCTCTCATGAGGATAGTTTCTGGCTGCGTTTAAGGTCGCCTTTATCTCTGTTGGATGATGCGCATAATCATCAATAATCGTAATACCGCCAAGCTTTCCTTTGTATTCGAATCTTCTGTCTGTTCCATTAAATTTAAGGAAGCCTTCTATACAAGCGTCTGCTGATATACCCATATGGTCTGCAACAGCTATACTGGCAAGAGCATTTAAAACATTATGCTCTCCTATTACCTTAAGAGCTACATCACAAAGCTTTATTCCCTTTTTATAAACTGTAAATGAAGGACAGCCCATCTGATCATAGCTTATATCTTTCGCATAATAATCTGCTGCTTCATCTTTAATAGAGAAAGTAACTGTTTTACATTTTACATCCTTATTTACCCTCTCAACATCTATCTGATCTGCATTAATTACCAGTAAACCTGATTCTGGTAAAAGATTTGCAAACTGTCTAAATGAATTATATATATCATCTATATCCTTGAAGAAATCCATATGATCTTCTTCTATATTTAATATGACACCTATTGTTGGATAAAAGCTTAGGAAACTATTAGTATATTCACAGGCCTCTGTAACAAATAGTTCAGACTTACCTATTCTTAAATTTCCACCTATTTCCTTGAGCATTCCACCTACAGAAATTGTCGGATCCATATCTGCCGCTAATAATATAGAAGAAATCATTGAAGTTGTAGTAGTCTTTCCATGGGTTCCGCTAATAGCTATGCTGGTTTCATAATTTTTCATGATCTGGCCCAAAAGCTCTGCTCTTGTAAGCATAGCGATATCCATTTCCACAGCTCTGGCAAATTCCGGATTATCCTTTTTTATGGCTGCAGTATATACTACCAGTTCAGTATCATCGCTTATATTTGAAGCTGCCTGAGGATAATATACCTTTATTCCTTCACTCTCCAATGATTTTGTCAGCTCAGATTCTCTCTGATCTGAACCAGATACCAAAAAACCCTTCTCTTTAAGTATCTGCGCCAGTCCGCTCATACTTATTCCGCCTATTCCTATAAAATGAACGTGAACTGGATTATTATAATCAATCTGATACATTTTGTTTGTCTCCCCTATATGTAACATTTTATTTTTTGCTATTTTTATAGCCTTTTTTCTTTACTTTTTTGATCGTTTCTACTTGATTATCATAGCCCATATACCCCAAAAATTCAATGATGTAATGCGCCCCTGTAAGCCTATACAACACTATTAACAATGTTCTTCTCCACCTGTCTATGTTTTTACGAAAAACGAAAGTAAAATTGAACAATTATTTTATGATATCAATCCATTTTTTGTTCACATTCATGACAAAATGTGATATACTTTGTAGGAAATTGTAATTTTTATCAAATATATAAATTTTAAGAGGTGATCACGTGGTAAAAAAGGAAATGATTTCTATGCTACTGGCCGGTGGCCAGGGAAGCAGACTGGGTATCCTTACTTCCAAGGTTGCAAAGCCTGCTGTTTCATTCGGTGGAAAATACAGAATTATTGACTTTCCTCTGAGCAATTGTATTAATTCAGGAATTGATACTGTCGGTGTTCTTACTCAGTACAGACCCCTTCGTCTTAATAAGCACATCGGTATAGGTATTCCTTGGGATCTTGACAAAAATATCGGTGGAGTAACAGTTCTCCCTCCATATGAAAAAAGCGATAGCAGTGAATGGTATACTGGTACAGCTAATGCAATTTATCAGAATATTGAATATATGGAATCTTTTAATCCAGAATATGTTCTTATTCTTTCAGGCGATCATATTTACAAAATGGATTATGAAGTAATGCTCGATTTCCATAAGTCAAACAATGCTGCTGTTACTATTGCAGCAATGCCTGTTCCTATTGAGGAAGCTAAGCGTTTTGGTATTCTCATTACAGACGACAACAGACAGATTGTAGACTTCGAAGAAAAGCCAGCTAATCCTAGAAGTAATCTTGCTTCTATGGGTATCTATATTTTTAACTGGAAAGAATTAAAAGAGTCTCTTATCGCTATGGCAGACCAGCCTAGTCTTGACTTTGGTAAGCATGTTATTCCTTATTGCCATGAAAAAGGTGAGCGTCTTTTTGCTTATGAATATAACGGATACTGGAAGGACGTTGGAACTTTAAGCTCATATTGGGAAGCTAATATGGAGCTTATTGACATTGTTCCTGAATTTAATCTTTATGAAGAATACTGGAAGATTTATACAAGAAGTGAATCCCTTCCACCACAGTATGTTTCATCTGACAGTGTTGTAGAAAGATCAATAATTGGTGAAGGATCTCAGATTTATGGAAAGGTATATAATTCCGTTATCGGTTGTGGTGTAACTATTGGAAAAGATACTGAAGTAAGAGATTCTATCATTATGAACGATACTGACATCGGTGATTACTGTAGAATCAATAAAGCTATCATAGCTGAAAATGTTAGCGTTGGTAACAATGTATATCTTGGAGAATTTGAAGAAGCAGAAAACGAAACAGATCCTACAATCTACACAAGCGGTCTAGTTACAATTGGTGAACATTCTGTTCTCCCTGACAATATCAAGGTTGGAAAAAACACTATGATATCAGGAAAAACAGTTGCTTCTGATTATGAAAACGGAATTCTTGCAAGCGGAAAAACTTTTATTAAGGCGGGTGAAGTAAAATGAGAGCGATAGGACTTATTTTAGCTGGTGGAAACAGCTTCAGAATGAAAGAACTTTCTCAAAAAAGAGCCGTTGCGGCTATGCCCGTTGCTGGTAGCTTTAGAGGAATCGATTTTGCATTAAGTAACATGACCAATTCCCATATTGCAAAGGTTGCTGTTCTTACACAGTACAATGCAAGAAGCTTAAATGAACATCTCAGCTCTTCAAAATGGTGGGATTTCGGTCGTAAACAGGGTGGTCTTTATGTTTTCACACCAACTGTTACAAATGATAACAATTTCTGGTACAGAGGTACTGCAGATGCTATCTATCAGAACCTTGATTTCTTAAAAAACAGTCATGAACCATATGTAGTAATCGCCAGTGGTGATGGTGTATATAAATTAGATTACAATAAGGTACTCGAATACCATATCGAAAAGAAAGCTGATATCACTGTTGTATGTACAGACATCGCTTCTAATGCTGCAGAACGTTTCGGTATTGTTAAGATGAACGAGGAATATCTTATTGAAGAATTTGAAGAGAAGCCTGTAGTAGCAAAATCTAATACTGTTTCATGTGGTATATATGTAATAAGAAGACGTCTTCTTATAGAGCTTATCGAAAAGAGCGCAAAGGAAGACAGATTTGACTTTGTAAGAGATATTCTTATCAGATACAAAGACATGAAAAAGATTTATGCTTATAAAACAAAGGATTACTGGAGCAACATTGCCTCTGTTGAAGATTACTATCGTACTAATATGGACTTCTTAAAGCCAGAGGTTAGAGATTACTTCTTCAGACAGTATCCAGATGTTTATTCAAAGGTTGATGATCTTCCACCTGCAAAATACAATGTAGGCTCAAATGTTAAAAACAGTCTCGTATCAAGTGGTTCAATCATTAATGGTACAGTTGAAGATTCTGTTATATTCAAAAAGGTATTTGTTGGCAACAACTGTGTTATCAAAAATTCAATCATCTTAAATGATATTTATATTGGAGATAACACTTATATTGAGAACTGTATAGTTGAAGCCCATGGAACAATCAGAGCAAATTCTTACTTTAAGGGCGAAGGCGAGATAAAGATTGTTCTCGAAAATAACGAGAGATATGTATTCTAAAGATATATGTTATGATCTCAAATATAATTAGCAGAAAAAGCATCCAGTTGGATGCTTTTTCTTTTAGTATCGCATTTTTTATATTATTATCTCGAATATTCTGGCCATGTACTGTTCTGAAAAATCTACCGTCAGATATGCATCCTCTCTATTCCATGCATAGCTGCATTTTTCCTGATATTTATCAGCAGTTGGATATGAAATTCTGATATCTATATCCTTTCCCTTAAACTGCGGCAAATATAATTTTTCACTGCTCGCATCAGATGATCTTCTCCAAACATATAAATAGATTTTCTCATATCCTGTAATACCTAAAGCCACCCATTCCTTTTCATAATCAGAAAAACCAAGAGGCCAGAACGGTACTCCATTTACCCTATCATCTCTCACCTGCTTATAATAGCTTATTCCTTCTTTTACTAAAGCGCTTCTCTCATCAGACAATTTAGCCAGATGTCCGCTCTGATGTATTCTTAATGGTATTGCGTTAACCATGTTGTAAATGGTTTCTTCCTCATCCCCATCAAATAGCGGATATGACCAAACTGCTGCCTGCTCTGGGCAAACAGCTAATGGTGCATTTACCGTGATAGTTGAATAGGTCTTATAATCTTCCATGTCGCTGGTAGACTGTATACTGCATTGTGACAGCATTGCATAGTCCATTCTAAGACCACCACTGGAACAGTTTTCAATTATTAAATCAGGATATTTTTCAAATATACCCTTCAACCATTCAAGGTATGCCCTTCCATGTTCAAGGAGGCCTATTCCAGGGCTTTCCGCCATATAATCCGTTCCAATACCTGCATCAATGTTGTAGTCCATCTTTATATATCCTACACCGTAGTCCTCAACCAATCGCTTTAATACACCTGATGCATATTCTCTAACCTCCGGATTACGGAAATCCAGCTGATATCGTGATTTCTCCTGAACAGGTGAGCCATGTCTCATGAAGAACCATTCCTTAGGAACGCGCTTGAACAATGGGCTATTAATTCCTACAACCTCTATTTCCAGCCACAATCCAGGGATCATTCCCTTATCTCGGATCTTGTCTAATAGCTTCTTTAGCCCTCCGGGATATCTTTTTTCTGATGGCATCCATTCTCCTACACCATCCCACCATGGACCATCATCATACCATCCGGCATCTATACAGAATACTTCACAGCCGCTTTCGCTGGCTGCTTCAATTAATGGAAGCTCCTTTTCTGTTGTACTGTCGCCGAAAAGACAGTTCATATAATCATTAAAGATAACCGGAAGCTTTTGATTATCTGCGTTCTCTCTTCTTGTTCTTCTTCTATAAGCGTTCATATTAGCTACAGCATCGCTAACAGATATATTCGATACTGCCACACCAACAGGAACTGTATTAAAGCTCTCTCCGCTATTTAAGGTTTTATACCATGCTCCGTAGGTTTCAGTAGGTCCTCCTGCTTTGATATAGAGATGCCCCTGATGCTCACCTATCTGCATGTTCCAGGATCCATTATTCTCTACCTGCAAACCTATATACTCGTTAGCTATCAGCTTTTCTAAATATATACATGGAATATAATTTTTTGAAGACCAGTTTCCAATATTGTTTATTGCTATTACCTTAGAAGAATTTGTACATCTTCCCGGCTGGGATAATGCCATACCTAAATCTTCAGGGGAATATCTTTTCCACTGAAGTTCCTTCTGCCACCCATTATGTAAAACATTAATTGCCAGCTGCTTATTGTAAGGCATAACCTGATTATCACATAGTCCACAATAAGAAAAAGAGGTTATCTCTTCTATACCAATCGATTCCTCACCATTATTAGTTATTTTTGTAAAGCATTTCATAGCCTGTTCACCTGGATAAACAATATATAAAAGCTTAACCTCTATACTTCTTACCGGCTCCTCAAGAATAAACTCAATAGTTGTAGAATCGTTGTTTTCCGTGATTGTATGCTTTTTGTACTTTAAAAGCTCGCTTAATGACTGGTGTGCCATTGTTCCTGCATATCTTTCAACAGGGGGACAGTTTAGTCCATTAGCCTTTATTTCTACTGGAGAATATTCGTAAGCATATTCCTCGCTTATTAATTTATTTACCTCATCTTCTGACAGTTTTCCTGCACCACAATACAAAAAAACTAATCGATTTTCGTCTGTGATACCCCACAAAAGATTTATATTATTATTATATGAAATTGTATTTATTATCTTTCTCACTTATAGCTCCCTATCCTTTGCCATAAAGAATAATGCTATGGTATCCGGTCCAACATGTGACCCGGTACAATAGTCATATGTTGTATTTATAAATTCCTTAACAGTAACGCTTTTTTGTATTCCTTCCATAACATATAGGGAATCCTCATATGCATCAGCATGTGCTATACCAATAATCTGCTCTTCAGGATTAACAATATTTTCTACTACTAATTTTATCAATGCATCAAGGGCTCTCTTTCTGCCACGTATCTTTTTAAAGACAACTATAAAGCCTTCTGCATTTCCCTTAAGAATCGGTTTTATCTCTAAAGCATTTCCTATTATTCTTGTTGCTCTTGATACTCTTCCGCTTTTTTCCAGATATTTTAAATCTCCAACTGTGAACATACCATTCATTTTAGGTACATAGCTAAGAAGTATCTCTTCTATCTCTTCAATAGTCTTTCCCTCTTCCTGCATACATACTGCATATATCGCAAGTATTCCTTGTGCCAGGGAAGCATTTAAAGAATCAATACATACTATTTTTCTGTCTGGATACTCTTCTCTTAAATCCTCAGCTGCAAGCCTTGATGCATTAAATGTACCGCTTATATTGCTGCTTAGGCAAATACACAATACATCCTTTCCTGATTCTAATGCAGGTCTAAAAGCATCGGAAAAATCTTCGCTATTAACAAGCGAGGTTTTTACTTCTGCACCTGCTCGTATTCTATCATAAAATTTTTTTCCGTTTTCTCTCTCTTCCTCTAGTGAAAGACCTGGAATATATCCTATAATTTCTTCTTCCCCAATTCTGTTTACAAATGGAACTACATTAATCCCATATTTTTCTACCTGAGTAGCTGGCAAATTAGCCCCGGAATCAACAAAAACCTCAAACATAACCATTCTCCAATTCTAATACAATTAGTCTTTAATATTATTCTATGTGGTATTCAAAACTATGTCAAGAAGTTATCTTAATTATTTGCATATATTTCTTGCCTTATTAAAAAACAAATGTATAATATATATTAGTGGTATTGGTTTTACACTTTAGGAGGTTATTGAAATGGTTATATTTGCTGGAATCGTTCTTCTTGTAGTAATAGTTGCAGTTATCGTTGCTGCTGTCACATCTGTTGTGGCCGCTGTAGCAGGTACTGAAATAGACACAGAAGAATAAATATAGAATCTGTATTTTAAGCTT
>JAZUFJ010000291.1:0-3226 GCA_045640645.1 Lachnospiraceae bacterium | reverse complement strand
CTCTATAGGTGTAATCTTCTGGCCAAGAATAGTTCCATCTTCTCTTGTCTCTATCCAGCTGTTGGTTTTCTGTTTTTCGTGATATGTTCTGATATTTTCAGCTGCTTTTTCCATTACAGCTATCAGATTTTTATCATAATTATTATATGCTTCTTCTATTTCTTCTTCTGTTACCCTTACAGTATCAGTATTAAGGCTACAGCCATCAAATTTCTGAGTATAAGCAAATACAGCCTTATCACCATTTGCTTTAACATCCTCAAGAATATCGTTAACTGTTTTCTCATACTCTGTATACTGGCCAGGATTTCGCTTTAATAAATTGGTAAGAATATCCTTTTTTGTTTCTTCAGTTAAATTAATTATTCTCATAGCTGCTCCTTTATATCTTTAATAAGTTTATTTATTCTTCTTGATTCCATTCTCATGCTTACCTGATTAACTATCATTCTTGCAGAAAGTGGACATACTTCTTCTAACACTTCAAGACCGTTTTCTCTAAGAGTAGAGCCTGTCTCTACTATATCTACTATAACATCTGAAAGGCCTACAATAGGGGCAAGCTCTATTGAACCGTTCAATTTAATAATATCTACTGTTTGATGTTTTTTATTATAAAAATAATCCTTAGCTATCTTTGGATATTTTGTAGCGACACGAATCATTTCATGGTGTTTAAGAAGCTCTGAAGCTTCTTTTGGTCCGCATACACACATACGGCATTTTCCAAAGCCCAGATCTAATACCTCATAGGTTTTTCTGTCCACTTCTAAAATAGTATCTTTTCCTACTACACCAATATCTGCAGCGCCATATTCTACATAGGTTGGCACGTCCGGACCCTTTGCAAGGAAAAATTTAAGCTTCAGCTCTTCGTTAACAAAAATAAGCTTTCTGGAATCTTTGTCCTTCATCTCTTCACAGGTTATACCAATCTGCTCTAAAAGCTCCAGTGTTCTCTTAGCTAATCTTCCCTTTCCAAGAGCTATAGTTAAATATCTCATTTCTGTACTATCATTGTCGTTCTGATGATTTACAGCGGAGAAAAGCTGGTCAACTACAGCAGCAAAACCTATCGCTTCAGCCTTTTTACCAAATTCGTTTAACAAATTATCGTATCGGCCGCCTTTTATTACTGCTTCACCATATCCATAGGCATAGGCTCTGAATATTACTCCAGTATAATAATTATATTTTGAAAGCATACCAAGGTCAAAGGTAACTACATTTGAATATCCTTTATTATTTAAAAGATCATATATTTCGCATAATCTATCAAGGGCTTTTACAGATCTTTCATTTGAAACAAGTTCATAAGCAGACTTAACAACATCTATAGAGCCAAAAAGTTCAGTTATTTTAAGTATTTTATCCTTAATTTCAGCTGAAATATTAAGATTATCAAGTATTTCCTGAGCTCCAAACACATTCTTATTAGATATAAGATCTCTTAAATCCATTTCAGAGCTTTCATCAATACCATATTCCTGGCACATACCTTTAAAGAACTCCACATTACCTATACTAATCTGGAAGTCCTTAAGATCAGCAGCGTTCATACATTCAATCGCAAGAGATATAACCTCAGCATCAGAGGATACACTACCCTCATTGATAAGCTCAGCACCAATCTGTGTGCTTTCTTTAAGTCTTCCCTGAAGATCTGATACGTTTGAAAATGTATTGCCCATGTAACAAAATCTTAATGGACTATTATCCTCCATGAAATATTTTGCACAGGCTCTTGCAATAGAAGGTGTAAAATCAGGTCTTAAAACAAGAGTATTACCTTCTTTATCAAAAAACTTATAAAGCTCCTGTGAAGGTGTTGTACCAATGTTATCTGAAAACAAATCAAAGAATTCAAATGTTGGAGTCTGAATATCTTTATAACCATATTCATGTAATTTATTTAAAAGTGAAGTTTGGAGCTTTAGCTTCTCTGTAAACTCTGATCCATAATAATCTCTTACTCCTTCTGGAGTATGTAATAATCTTTCTCTCATATTTTCTCCTCTCAGCTTAAAGCTGTTTATACTTTAACGCATTAACGTGCTACCATATTAGCAAATTAGCACAGCAAAACATATTATATATGACAATAACTAAAGAGTCAATTTTCTTTTTATAGCATTTTTAATATGTATTCAAAACACATCCAATTACTATTCAGATTATTTATTAATTATCTTATTTCGCTTATTTAGTTCCTTTGTTCCAGATCTAATTGAATAGCATCCAGATACGGAACCAATATACCCTGCTTTGTTTTTAATATATATTCCTCTTCTATTTCCTCAAATCTAAAGCTTTTTCTTCCACCATCCTGCATTCTATTCCAGAACTCTAAAAGCTTTTCAAATCTTAAATAATAGAACAAATTCTTTGAAGAATAATATAATAAGAAAAATGCAACACCACCTTGTTCTTCAAATTCCCTCATAAACTCAACCTGATGTTCATGAATATTAGATAAAGCAAAGGTATCCGTAGCACATTCCTTAGCATCAAAGCATACTGGGATGCCCTGTACAGCTCCAATATAGTCAACTGTACTTTTTTGTTCAAAATAAGCTAAGGTTATATGATGGTGATCTTTATCTATATTAATTGGTGTTATAGGTGTAGGAATCTTTTGAATAAGAGCCAGCTTATTGTCTCTGTATTTATCATTTGTTCGATTAATTAAGTCCTCTAAGGTCGAACCTCTTAGTCCTCTTGAATTCCATGTTGCCAAATTATTTCTCCTATGAAAAAGCAAGTGCAAAATCTATAATTTGATAATATAACTCACTTTAATTGTTTTAATAAATCAGGTTTAATACTCTTTTAATGTTGTTAATTAATAAGATTTATAATTCTAATAATGTCGTTAATAAATTAGGTTTAATATTCTTTCCATTTCTTTAGTATCAATAGTAAACACTTTTTTAGAAAGATATTCTAATCCATCAGAAAGATTATCAGGCATTACCAGTCTTGATGAGCATAAGAGCTGTCCTTCAAGCTTAATTCCCTTTAATGCTAATATTTTTTTCATTTCTGAATTATGCTTTTTATTTCCGTATTTATCATCACCTAAGATAGGATTACCAATATAGGATAAATGGGCTCTTATCTGATGTGATTTACCGGTAAGCAGTTCTACCTCCAGCAAAGTATAATCACCATATATCTTTAGTGGGGTATATTTTGTTTCTATATACGAATATTTATCATCAATTTT
>JAZUFJ010000290.1:0-12203 GCA_045640645.1 Lachnospiraceae bacterium | reverse complement strand
CATAAAATACTGTCTTAACTGCAAATACTGATTTATGATCATCAATATTTTCTTTTCCAGACTCTATTCTAAAATACATATCAACGGTATATGTATTTTCATCTTTATCTACAGGATTCTGCACAGATAATAAAAATCCTGTTGCATCAGACCTGGTATCTTTTGTCATTCCATGTGTTTCAACAATAAGATCTCCATATTCTGATTTTACATTAAATTCCGTTTTATCTTTAAGCCTGTTCATTTCTTCATCAAACTGACTTTTGGTATAGCAATCCTCTCCATTAGGATTCTCAGCAAAGAATCTTACCCTCCTTGCAGCTGTTGGTATCCATCCATAAGCTCTGTATCTACTTCCTATTGTCAGCTCTTCATCTGCACGCTCTTCATCGCTTGCAAGTACATCAACTCTCTCACCGTTTACATTCTCTATGAAAACTTCATGATAATATACAAGATTATCGTTTTCATCATAAGCGGCATAGCCTGTATTAAATCTTTTTGCTTTATCCGGATTCTCTAATATTTCAAGAGAAAAGTTATTAAATATAAAATAACCTTCCCATGCATGATTATTGTAAGTGTAAAGTTCGTTTGTAATAGTTTTAGCTCTTATATTCGGATAGCCTGTATATCCAATAGACGAAGGGATCTCAAATACAACTTTAGGGACATCTTCTTCTTTGTTTCCTTCAATCACTACGCTCTCATAAATAATATCCTCCGAAGTATCGCTATTGCTATCATTCTCTTCATTATCAGCCGTTTCGACAACTTCTGTATTGCCATTATCCATGGTTTCAGCTTCCACATTTGTCTCTTCGTTTTCTACAGCTTCTACGCCCTCAGATATTTCTTCTGCCTTTGCATTTTCAGAAACTTCTTCCGTAGCTAATGTTTCTGCAGCTTTATTCTCAACACCAGCTGTATTGTCCTTCTTATTACCTAAAAGAACAACACAAAGAATAATAATAACTGCTGCTAATACACCTGCCCCAATTATTATTCTTTTATCCAGTGGCTTCTTAGCTTTAGCCGCCACATTTGTATTTGGAGATGCACTTGCCTCCGTTATCGTCGCTTTAGTTATAATACCTTTTCCATCGTCAGCGCTTATCTTAGTCTTTTCTATTCCACTAGCCGATAACAGCTTCGCATATGCTTCTTCGATATTATTGTTATCATATTTATTCCATTTGATAGCCTGCAGACGATTCATTCTCATAGCCATTCCACTAGGCAAATCCACTTTCTCTAAATACACAAGAAGCCGTTCTTTGTTAAGATCCCTTGAATAATTTAGCTCATCCTTACAGTTATTGGAGCTAATATAGTTTTCACTTATAAAAGCAATGAAATAAGAACAATTCTGAACATGTCTTGCTATATTTTCATCCCATTCTGTTCCCGGATCGATTCCTTCATCATACCAGACGTTGTAACCATTTTTCATAAGTCTGTCAATAATTTCATATACCTTTTCTCTATCCTTGTGACTGTAGCTCACAAATATATAAGGCATATTTTCATTGCAATTTACCATTTTTGCATATTCTCCTTGAAATACAGATTTATCATAAATAAATATACAATAATTAATTATCTAGCTCTTCCAATGCCTCATAGTATTTTTCCATCCATTCGGCTTGTTTTTCTGCCTTTTCACTTTCAGGATCTTCAGCATCTATATCCTCAGGCCATTCATCACCTTCATCAAGACCCTGATCAATAATCCAGCTTTCCGGAGCCTGAAAACGTATAGTCTCTCCGCTCTCATTTTCTAACGTAATCAAAAGCATTAAAGGTTCTCCCGGGAGCCTCTCTTCACAGCCATAATCATCCTCATCTATTCTTGATATTGTCCACATATATATTCCTCTGTTAAATTCTAAAATGAACCCACCACATGACTTATTTTTCAAAAAGTAATGTGATAAAATATGATTATAATAATAGTATATATAAATACTATTTCAATACTTTATTTTATAATATTATAGCGTACTAAAAATAATACAAACAGATACAGGTGTTGCATATTAGTACAAAAAACGTTTTTACAAGGAGAGAAGGATATGAAAAAGAAAATGACATTTGCTTTAGCTTTTTGTAACAGAGGCTTTATGCCTGGAGAGCTTATCTATGGTGCAAGAGAGGATATGATAAAGGCTGTAACAGAAGCAGGATATGATTACATTGCGATGGATGCTGAGCTTACACGATTTGGTGGAATAGAAACCAGAGATGAAGGTCTTTTATATGCAAAATGGTTAAAGGAACATGATGGAGAATATGATGGAGTAATCTTCTCGATGCCGATATTTGCAGACGAAAATGGTGCTATTACAGCTCTTCAGGATGCAGGTGTTCCAATCTTAATGCAGGCATATCCTGATGAAATTGGAAAAATGGATTTCAAACATAGAAGAGATGCTTTTTGTGGTAAATTTTCTGTAACAGATGTATTTACACAGTATCAGGTACCTTTCACAGTACTTAAGCCACATGTTGTTCATCCATTATCAGAAAAGTTCCAGGAAAATTTACGTGATTTTGCTGCAATATGCAGAGTAGTTAACGGTATGAAGAGATGCAATATTGGTTGTATTGGAGCTAGAACTACCGCCTTCAAAACAGTTAGATTTGATGAAATCGCTATGCAGAAGTATGGAATCAATGTTGAATCCTTTGACCTTTCAGAATTAGTATTCAAAGTAGGAAAACTTGCAGATGACGATAAAAAGGTAATCGAAAAGAAAGCAGCGCTTGAAGCTTATACAGATTTTTCAGGTGTAACAGAGGAAAAGAAGCTTACCCTTTCCAAGATTTCAGTTGTGATTGATGAATATATCGAGGTATATCACCTTGATGCAATTGCCTTAAGATGCTGGAATGAAATGGAAGAAATATTGAGAGTGTGCCCTTGTGTTCTTCTTTCTGAGCTTAATGACAGAGGAATTACAGCTTCCTGTGAAATAGATATGTGTTCAGCCATCACTATGCGTGCAATGGCATTAGCCAGCGAGACACCTACTACGGTTCTTGATTGGAATAACAATTATGGTGATGACGAAAATAAAGTCATTTTATTCCATTGCGGACCTGTTCCTAACTCATTGATGACAGATAAGGGAACTGTTACCAGTCATAAAATGTTTGATAAAAATGATCCAGGCTCTGGATGTGGTACCTGCGAAGGAAGAATCAAAGCCGGAGATATTACAATTTCAAACTGCCAGACTAAGGATGGCAAAATCATTGTATATGCAAGTGAAGCCAAGTTCACAGACGATCCGATTGAGGAAGCTTTCTTTGGTTGTGCAGGAGTATGTGAGATAAAAGACATGCAGGACAAAATGATTAAGCTTGCCAGAGGCGGCTTTAAACATCATACATCAGTTGGAGTAGGCCATATGAAAGATGTATTAAAAGAAGCCTTTACAACATATCTCGGTTATGACTGGGTTGACATTGATTAATATGAATCGAGTAGGTGAGAATTCATTCCCTCATACTCGCCCGCGAGCCGCACGCCCGTTAGGGCAAATTTCATATGTGCGGCTCTGCGATAATAAAGGGACGTTCTTCAAAAGGAACGTCCCTTGTAAGTTACATATCTTTTAATTAGAAGAGATCAAAAAAGTTCTTTATCTTAGCGCTTCCATCTGCAAACTTTTCTACACCTGAAGCTATTTTTGATATTTTTTTCATACCAAATACGTCCGCAAATTCAGATACCTTACCAGATACACCTGCTATATCTTCAAATTTTTCAGCGCTTGTATTATCCCATGCCTCAAAGGCAGCTCCGGCAACATCCTTTGCTGTGATCTTATCAGAAGTATTTCCTGATTCAGTAGTCTGTGTATACACATCGTCGAAATTTTCATTTAAAAAGGCCTTAGCAGATGGATCACCCATATCTGCAGCTATTCTATAGCAATACTGAGCGCTTTCTTCATCATTAAGATAGAATGAATAAAACCATCCTAATTCAAATATTGCATAAGGATCACCGGTATTTGCAGCATCAACATATAATCTCTCTGCTTCTGCATAATACTTATATGCTTCATCTTCATATCCCTTTACATAGTAATCAAAACCGTCCATTGCAAATTGTTTTGCCTGACCTAATGCTTCATCTACATCAATTTCATAAGCACTGTTCTGTACTGGTGTTGCAGCGAAAAGTGTTACAGGTGTAACGATTCCTACCATTGCTGTTGCCATAACTACTGTTGCCATTTTTCTACCATAAGCTAATAATTTCATCATAATTTTTGTCCTCCATATAATTACTTTTTTATTGTTTAATTTCAACTTAGTAGCTCGTAGCTACTTTGTAATTGTATATTAGTACACTTTTACTACTATGTCAATACATATTTTTAAAATTTTTAAAAAATTTTTTTCTCAAATGTTTCTCTCAAAAAATTATGATAAAATTCAAATAAAAAAACACGAGGATAAATTATGGAATACTTACAGATTAATGGAATAAAAAACAAAATATCACGAATAGCCTTTGGATGTGCTATAGAGCCAATGCTTGCTGGAGAAAATGTTCATGAGCTGTTAGACGCCTGCTTTGATATGGGTATAACAACCTTTGATACTGCAGAAAATTATGGATTAAGCGAGGTAAGTCTTGGAAACTGGATGCGAGATAGAAAGAATCGCGACAAGCTTGTTATTATTTCTAAGGGTTGTCATCCATATGATGGTAAAGATCGAGTAAACCCGGAAGAGTTGATCAAAGATATTGAAGATTCCTTTAGACGATTAGGAACTGATTATATAGATATTTATTTTATGCATCGCGATGATTTGAAAATAGATTCTGGTACTATGGTAGAGATACTCAATGAATATCACAAAAAGGGAAAAATTGGTGCATTTGGTGGATCCAACTGGACCCATGAACGAATAGAACAGGCCAATGCTTATGCAAAAGCTCATAACCTTGTTCCTTTTACAGTATCCAGCCCAAACTTTGGTCTTGCAGACCAGATAGGTGACCCTTTTGGTGGTGGAGCTGGCTGCGTAAGTATATCAGGGCCTGGGAATCAGGCAGCCCGTGATTGGTACAAAAAGAATAATATGACATTATTTGCCTATTCCAGTCTTGCAAGGGGATTTTTCTCTGGAAAAATTTCTTCCTCGGAACCGGATAAAGCAGAATCAATCCTTGATGAGTTTGCTGTAAAAGGCTATTGCTACCCTGAAAATTTTGAACGTTTAAGAAAGGTTGAAATTCTTGCAAAGGAAAAACAGTGCTCTGTTCCACAAATAGCTCTCGCATGGGCTCTTGCACAGCCTCTAAATACAGTATTATTAGCTAGTGCAAGATCTGCAGACCGTATGCGCGATAATCTTAAAGCATTTGATATCTGCTTAACCCAGGAAGAGCTTTTATGGCTTGATACTATCTAGATTATTAAATCAAATATAAATTAAATCTATGGAGATTATACTATTCTCGCCACCATTCCCCATGGTGGATTGCTACTTTCATTATTTATTATCCATAGAACAGGAATATTCATAGCAGCTTCTTCGCTAGGCCATGGAGCACATCCATCTGTTAGAATCACTATCGTTTTTGGCAGTTCATCCTCCATGTTCTCTTTAATATAATCAAATATTATTTGAAAAGATGTTCCCCCACCGCCCTTTGGCTTGATAATAAGCAGCTCATCTTCATCCTCAAAGGGCTCAGGTGGGATAACCTCTGCATCAAAAAATCCCAGTAATCCCTCAAGATGTCCGTTAAATTGATCTATAGCGCCCTTTATCTCTGAATAGCATTCCGTTATCTGCTGATCAGACATAGATCCGGAGGTATCTATCATAAACAGTATTTTCTCAGGCTTATAGTCTTTCTCGTTATAATCTGGCAGGAAGAATTCGCTTCCATCCATTCTTCTGTCAGGCGGAGTAAAGGAATAGTCGTTCACCTCATCCTGTACAAATTCATTTAACAGCTGTCTCCAATCTGTTTTTGCCTTTGTAAGCTCGTTTATATATCTTTGCGCAAACATAGGAATTAGTCCTCGTTGTTTACTCGGATCCCGAATAGCTATTGCCTGGCATGCGCTTCTAATATTCTTTTCCCACATCTGCCGGTTTGCCTCTGCCTCTTCTGATGTGCAATCACTTGCTATATGTATGTCCCAGCCAGTTCTTATATTTTTCCCTTCACCAATCGTTAGCCTTCCCTTTAGTCCACCATCCTTTTTCCTATCTATCTTTACTTTGCCCTCAAGTATCGCATAAAGCTCTTCAACAGTATATTCATATCCTTCTCTTCCATCAGGAGCCAAATGCATCTGTACTCCACCAAACTTTCGAAGCTCTATAGCGCTCTCATTTCCGTTATTTGATAACAAAATATTAGAGTTTACCACTATGTCTGCTGCCAGATTAAATATAACATTATCTCTGTTTCCTATTCTAAAACAGTGGCGTAGCGCAGCGTGAACAACCTCATGCATAAGAACATAATCAAGCTCTCTGTCAGATAATAGATCCACAAATTCCGGATTAAAAAAAATACGCTCCTTACTATCCGTCCATGCCGTATCATGTTCATTACTTAAACTGATTTTCATATGCATAAGGAGCAAACCATAGAAACCATTATTACATAATAGTCTCATTCGGGATATCAGTATTCTGCGGGTTATCTCTCTTATCTTTCTATCAGATACTTCCATTTAACAGGCTCCCCTTTGTTTCTATCCATCTTACAAATTCCGGAATAATCATAAGCTTTTTAGCATAATCTTCTTCTATGCTCATATAGTCTTTTAGTAAAACCACCGAATAATCAGGAGGAAGCTTAGAAGCATAAATAATAGAATTTCTAATAGCTCCCATATCATCGCTATGGGCTTTGGCATAAGAAAACATAGCTGATGTTAAAGCGTATAGTCCATCCGGCCTCTTTGGTACTGTACATGGACATCCACCAAATATATCCTCCATTTTTGGAAGCTCTTCATATACCTTCACCCATGTTCTAAATTCAATGGCAGCCTCTATTCCTACTATCCCTGCTATAAGATCAAATACCTTATCAATATCATCATTTATATTATTTAATATATTGCTTACCATTTCCCAGGATCTTGGAGTTGGAAAAGCCAGGTCATTGCTGCTGGCCTCGAATACCATTAAAATATCCTGTCTAAAACCTAGAAAACCAATCACCTTAGAATTAATCCCCGCCTTTACAGCCCATTCCCTCCAGGCTTCAAAGCTAACCTCTACATCAAAATGAAGTAATCTGTTTGCTAAAGCCTTTGGCATCTTATATGCTACAGATTTATCAGTAGTTCTGTTTCCGGCAGCTATTACTATACAATTATCCGGCAATCGATGCTCTCCCACTACTCTGTCAAGAGTAATCTGATATGCTGCCGCCTGAACAGATTGAGGAGCGGCTGATATTTCATCTAAAAATAGTATATTTATCACGTCTTCACTACTATCCATTTGAAATATCTGTGGTTTTAACCATACTGCCAGTGTTTTGTCCTCATTAGCTGTGGGTATACCTCTAAGATCAATTGGATTAAATAATAATAATCTTACATCTGTAACAAAAGTCTTTTTATTTGTCTCATGCTCGATTCTTTTCGCTATTTGTCTTACTCCCTGTGATTTACCGGCTCCAGGAGGTCCCCATAGCATAACAGAGGGCATAGTATTAACAGGCAAATCATGATTTATTAATGAGCAGTATGCTTCTGACAGTATGTCTACAGCCTTGCCAATGCTCATACCTGGTATATTTGTAAGCTTTATCTCACTTCTCATTTTTTTCTACTCCTAATTTTTCATCTATTTCTTCTATTCTTGCCTTAAGCTGCTCTATTTTTTCTACATAGCTTTCGTCTTTTGCCAGCTCTGTTCTCATATAATCAAGCCTGTTTTCAGTCTCAATTAATCTCTTGCATAATTTCTCATAATCATCAGCCAGACCTTCCAGTTTCCTATCTATTCTAAGCATACTTCCCATATCTGTAAGAGTAAGCTCTACCGTATACCTTCCTGCTCTTTTTAGTACAATCACAGGATTATGTATTGATACCCTTGCCGGAACTATCACGTCAAATCCCTGGTACTTCATTATCACTTTTTCTTCTTTGGTAGGTTCCTCAGTATGAGTAGCATTATATATAGCTTCTTTTATTTTTCTTTTTTCATCAATATCTTCATAGGTAACCTTATTCCTGGCATAATATTCAACATCTTCCTTATGTTTTAGCTTAAGATCCTTAAGCCTTTCTATTAGGCCAGGCAGCTCGCTTACTTCACTTTCGTATTTCATTCTGGCAGCTATAAGTTTTCTTTGAAGTATCTGATATCTTGAGAGCTCATTTGCCAGCTCTACTCGCTCTTTAACAAGAGGGTTACCTACTGCAAGTGCCTTTACCTCTGCATAGTTTAGAACCGTATCGTCTATATCACTGCCATCCCTTTCTTCTATGGTTCCTGATAGAATATCAACGATAAACTGCTGCTTAGTCTCCAGAAGCTGCCATGAATATGCATCAAAGCTTCCTTCTGTAATATATCTGTATATTTGAACTTTTTTATTTTCATTACCCTGTCTTAATATTCTGCCCTCACGCTGAACCATATCAGCCGGTCTCCATGGAACATCAAGATGATGAAGGGCTATCAGCTTATCCTGTACATTTACTCCCAGACCCAGCTTAAATGTTGAGCCTATTAAGATTCTTATTTCTCCATTTCTAACCTGGGAATATAGCTTTTCCCTTTTTCTCTCTGTTGTAGCATCATGAATATAGGCGATTTCATTTTCATCTACGCCCATTTTCTTAAGTAGCAATCGCAGCTCATCATATATATTAAATCCCTGTTTAGGTGTAGAAGTATCACAGAAAATAAGCTGTGTACTTCTTGCTTCTTCTGTATTTCTATATATCCTTGCTATGTTCTCAGCACAATGAAACACCTTACTTGAGGTTGTAAATAAAGCCTTATCATTAACCAGTCTAATATCTAGAGCTGCTTTTCTTCCATCTGTGGTGATCTTTAACATATTATCCTCTGCACGATGAACCTTACCATTTCTAACCTTATCAGCCCTTTTTGATATATCCTTAAGATATTCATTGAAATCACTTGTTTTTCGTACCAGATCATCTGTGTAACCATTATGTGTTGGTATATTTTCTCCGCCGTCAACCTGATGAAAATCCGCAACAGATGCAAGCATCATAGTCAGCTCCGGAACATTATGAAATTTTGAAAATCTCGTTGCCAGTCTGTAGGAACTGGTATCCACATCTATCTCAAAATTTGTAGCCCTTTCAGCAAACATTCCTACCCAGCTGTCAAAGCTTTGCAAATCCATAAGGGCTAGCTCACCACTTTGAAGATAGCTCTGCATAATATATGCATCAGTAATAGAATTTGTAATAGGAGTACCTGTTGCCAATACCACTCCCTTACCGCCATTATTATGCTGAATAATCCTTACCTTATCCATCATGTCACTGCATTTGATGGACCCTGTTTTACTGATTCCCATAACGTTATCGATTTTAGTTTCAATAGGAACATTTTTAAAATTATGAGCTTCATCAACAAAAAGTCTAGATATTCCAAGCTGATCAAAATAAACGCTGTCCTCTCTTTTGCATATACTTTCCATATCAAGCCTTAATTCCCTCAGTTTATCTAGTCGAGAGGAAAGTCTTCTTGTTGCTCTTCCCTTTATTCGATATGATTCCTCTAATTTCTTTATCTCTAAATTAAGCATATTTATCTTACATTCTTTAGATATTGGAATCTGGCTAAAGCAACTGTAAGCCATTATAATTGCATCGCTGTCTGTATCTCGTATTTTCTTTAAAACAGATTGCCTTTTTTCCAAAGTGAAATTTTTAGGCTCAACAGTAATAATATTAGCCTTGGGATACAGGCTTAAAAATATATCCTTCCACTGTCCTACTATATTATTGGGAACTACATAAAGGTTCTTATCAGACAGCTTCATTCTTTTAAGCTCCATACCTGCTGCCACCATAATATAGGTCTTACCAGAGCCAACATCATGAGCCAGCAATGTATTTGGAGTAAATATTATCCTTGCTACGGCATCCTTCTGATATGGATATAAGTTAATCTTACTGTCCATTTCCGGGAACTCTAAAAACGCACCGCTAAATTGCCTTTTTCTAACATTCATATAACGATCTTCATATATCTCCACCAGCTTAGCCCTGCGATTCTTATCTTCCCATACCCATTTCTGGAATTCAGCGATCATCTTTTTCTGTTTTTCTAGCGCTTCAACAGTTTCTTCTTTATTTATCACCTTTACTGTTCCAGATTTTGTTACATCGCTTTTCTTTGTATCGTATACGGCAACAGATTGCATATTTAAAGTACGAAGTAAAATATCAAAAGCAGATCTTCTTTTTGTACCATATATGCTGGCATATCCATGCTCCTCTGAATACATAGTATAAAAACCATATTCCCAGCTACCAGTCATCTCATCATGCAATACATCATACTTCCTCATATATGAATAAGGTATTCTTCCATTTGGATATATAATATGTTCTATAAAATCACTTATCACAGATGTAGGGACCCATGGCGAGCCTAAGGTAATATATATATCCTTATAGGAGGCGTTTTCAGGTAAGGCTTCCTCTAATACTCTGACATTATCAGCAAAATATCCATTATAGTCTTTGTTACTCTGCCTAGCTTCTCGCAGCTTATTCATAATATTTCCGGAAACATATTCCTCTTTTGTTTCCCAACCCAAAAAAAAGCATTCCCCCCAGGTTGCCGGGTTCTGATATATAGATCCTTTAAGGGTATTTATTACAGTTTTATAATCTTCTTTTGTTATGGAAGCTATATATTCAATGTCTACTCTTCCAAGATTATTAAGTGATTTGATGAGTCCATCAGAAATGCTTACCGCTTCCACACCGATGGTTGAATCATCTGAATCATAGAAATTAGTCCATTCCAATGGCAAATCCATACTGGTAACTTCTTCGATATGCTCCTGTGCCTCTCTTGCTTCTACCACATTTCCATTAATAAAATATCCCATCTTATCACCCTTTTTCCGTATTTTTTTCATACTACAAATTCTTCTTTGTAGAAACAATAAACTTGTAGTTCAGTTATCTTTTTATTAGCCTTCGTCATTTCTATGTTTAAATTCTAATATTTTCAGTGTCCAAAAAAACGTACACTAAAAAAGACGTTCCTAAAAAGGAACGTCCCTAATATTTATTATTTATTAACTATTAAAATCATCATCCTCTGAATCGTCATGATCCATCATCATTTCTCTGTTGATAACCTTCTTTTTATCTCTTTCAGCCTCAACTGTATTAGAAAGAAGCTCTTTAACCATTTTAGGATTTTTTATAGAAGCTATAACGAAATCTCCCAGAGTTTTATCTGATGAATGTACATGTATATCTCCCAGACCAAGGATTCTCTGTCCCAGAGTACGTGTAAGGCTAACATCCATTATGCGGTATAATCTTACCTCATCTGATTTTGTTTTTAAAAAACCTGTATCGATAAATAACCTGTCTTCATCAAGAGAATATTTCGTGAAGCTGAGTGGTAATCCTAAAAAGGTTCTTTTTCTGTCCTGCCATAATTTTGCCATTAGTACTTCCTCCTAAAATATATAATAATATAAATGCTTTAAGCCATGCTGAATAATCAACTACTTCCTTCAACGATTAACAGTTTATCACATTTTTCCTTTCAAAAAAATTGTTTATTCTGCAAAAAATATCACTTATTTTACTCTTATTAACGATTTATAGTGCACTTTTTATGCCTTCATCTTTCTATTAGCAATACTGCTTACCAGCTCATCATATTTTTCTTCAGTAATAATATATTTCTTTTTTAATATTACATAAGAAGCATATATTGTTAAAAGTGGTATTACTACCATACCCAAACGCAGTACCACTGACTGGTATTTAGCTACCCCTGCGATATATTCATCAGCTATTATTCTTGCCTCATCAGAGCTGATAAGCGCATCGTTAACCTGCATTTCCAGTTCAGATATATTCTGGCTCATAGCATACACACCGCTTATTATAAGTACCAGAGTAGATAGTCCCTGATTGATTCCGCTAGAAAGCTTTACTGAGAAAGAAGTCGGA
>JAZUFJ010000289.1:0-4722 GCA_045640645.1 Lachnospiraceae bacterium | reverse complement strand
CTTCCAACTCCGACCAAAGATTCGTTCGGACATGGCCTCACGAATCGGTCTTCGTAGGAAGTGGATTTCACCTTCGTTAAGAGCGCAATCTGATTGTTCATTCATGTTTTGTGCATGTCTTGCAATCGTGGCAAGTGCTGAAAATGCAATCTGACTGTCTGTGGTAGTTTTGTATAGACTTGCAATCTTATTTATTTTTCGAATGTTTCGTTCATGTCTCGCTCCCCTGCCTGTTTTTCATAGTGTAAGATGACTTGCATTGCTTTTACATCTTGCGATTTGTGGAGGAGTTGCCTGTATGAAATTCTAGGCGACGGAACCATGAGCACGATGGAAAACGCATGCAAGGAATCGAGCCGTAGAAAAATCTCAGAAAATCTCAGAAGGTATAAAAACAGAATAATACAATACCGCACTTTTTGCAATGCGTATAGCATTTATAACAATATTAATTGTAAAACATGTAATGTATACTATGCACATAAAGCAAAGGAACATTCAGAAAAATCTGAATAGTTAAAAATGAAAAAGGAGGCTACGGTATTATGTGTAAAGTAATCAGTGATTTAAAAATAAAAAATGTGACGGTATATGATACTATGATGTACCGCGGAACATTATATGACGTAGCCTACATGTCTATAGATAACGGTTTAATAAAAGTAGTGATCAATGCTGAAGGCTTATATGAAGAATGTATGGTTATAGATGAAGAAAATGTTTATATAGGAACAGATCTTCGTGAGAACGCAGGAAAGACTTTAGCATCAAATGCATATTTTGTAGCAAGTGTTACAAAGAAGCTTGGACTTACAAAGGAACATGTATATGTAAAAAGATATGGTATTCAGGTTGAAGTATATGCTGATGATAGCAGAATGCCTATCGCTTAATTAGGAAACCAATCAGATGGCTTAAGGAGCGCGACCCTTACGCATATGGTTTTGAGAGGAGACTCTCTATAAAAAAGACTTGCCATGAGTTTACAAAAATGTCGAAAAGATGAAGCGATATTTTTGATGAAATTCTGGCGGGTCTTTTTTCTATGACAAAGATACGATTGAAGTGGAACCTAGAGCTGCTAATCAGCTGATAGAGCTTGTAAAGTGTGTTCTATCGCCGTTATCACTACTTATGTTGCATTTTTACATCAGTATATGGTAAAGTGGTACTGTTCGGTGGTAATTATGGACATCATAGTCCTGGTAATATTTGGAGGAATAAGATGAAAACGTTACTTGGTTTAATATCTGCTGAAATGGAAAATGTTTTTGAGGCAGCAGGATATGATAAAAAATATGGAAAGGCGACCTTATCAAACAGACCAGATCTGTGCGAATTCCAGTGTAATGGAGCTATGGCTTCTGCAAAGGAATATAAAAAGGCACCTATTATGATAGCTAATGATGTAGCAGCAAAGCTTGCAGAAAGTAAGATGTTTAGTAAGGTAGACGCTGTAGCACCTGGTTTCTTAAATCTTAGTGTAAGCGATGAATTTCTTATGGAATTCGTAAACGAGATGAAGGCATCAGATAAGTTTGGTCTTGAAGCTTCTGACAATAAGAAGATTATCGTTGATTATGGCGGACCAAATGTTGCAAAGCCATTACATGTTGGACACCTAAGAGCTGCCATAATTGGTGAAAGCGTTAAACGTATATGCAAATATATGGGTAATGATGTAATAGGAGATATTCATCTTGGAGACTGGGGCTTACAGATGGGTCTTATTATTACAGAGCTCAAAAAGAGAAATCCTGATCTTCCATACTTTGATGAAAGCTTTGATGGAGAATATCCAAAAGAGGCTCCATTTACTATTTCAGAGCTTGAGGAGATATATCCAACAGCATCAGCTAAATCAAAAGAGGATGATGAATATAAGAAAGAAGCTCTTGAAGCTACATATCAGCTTCAGGTAGGAAATAAGGGATACAGAGCTATATGGGATCACATTATGCGTATTTCTGTAGCTGACCTTAAGAAGAATTACGAAAATCTTAACGTTCATTTTGAATGGTGGAAGGGCGAAAGCAGCGTACAGGATATAATTGGACCAATGGTTGAAAAGATGAAGGCTGATGGCTTTGCTTATGAAAGCGAAGGCGCTCTTGTAGTAGATGTTAAAGAGGAAACAGATACCAAAGAAGTGCCTCCATGTATGATTGTTAAGTCAGATGGAGCATCCCTTTATACTACAACAGACCTTGCTACTTTAGTGGATAGAAAAGCAACCTTTGATCCTGAGAATGTTATATATGTAGTAGATAAGCGTCAGGAAATGCACTTCTTACAGGTATTCAGAACAGCTAAGAAGACCGGCATTATGGATGAAAGCGCAAAGCTTGATTTCTTAGGCTTTGGTACTATGAACGGTAAGGATGGAAAGCCTTTTAAGACAAGAGAAGGCGGTGTAATGCGTCTGGAGAATCTTATAAGCGATATCAACGAAGAGATGCTTAAAAAGATTATGGAAAATCACGAGGTTGACCCTGAAGAAGCTAAGAAAACTGCAAAGATTATTGGTCTTGCAGCTATAAAATATGGCGACCTTTCTAATCAGGCTACTAAGGATTATATCTTTGATGTTGATAAATTTACTTCATTTGAGGGAAATACTGGACCATATATTCTTTATACAATCGTACGTATTAAGTCTATTCTTAATAAGTATGCAGAGCTTGGAAAGAGCATTGATGATTTAAAGATTAATAGTCCTGCAAACGCTACAGATAAGGCACTTATGCTTGATATAACAAAATATCATGATGTAATGAAAACTGCTTATGATGAGCTCGCACCACATAAGATTTGTGCATATATTTATGATGTAGCAAATTCATTTAACCGTTTCTACCATGAAAATAAGATTATGGGAGAAGAGGATGAAGCTAAGCAGCAGGGCTGGATAGCTCTTCTGGTGCTTACTAAGGAAATTCTTGAGAACTGTATTGATTTGTTAGGATTTAGTGCTCCTGAGAGAATGTAACGATAGATTAAAGTGGGCTATCACGTATAATTATATTATAATGTGATAGCTCACTTTTATGATTAGATGATAGGGTAAAAATCATATTCTATAGTTGTATTAAATATGATGTGGGCGAATAATAAATAATGGATGATGTAAAGGATAGTTTGTGGGAGTACGCAGTATGTAATAATATGTTATATGAATAAATTATTGTTTTGACGTTCACACCATAAATATGGTTTAACAACCTATAATACTTATATCGTAAAATAAATGAGGCAGGTAGAGATATGGCTGATACAGTTGTAACTTTAAAAAAAGGCGAAGGCAGAAACTTTAAGGCCGGAGGACTTTGGATATACGATAACGAAATAGACACCATTAAGGGAACGTTTAAAAATGGTGCAATAGTAAACGTTGAAGATTTTGACGGATATAAGCTGGGAAAGGGCTATATTAACCAAAATTCTAAGATTCGTGTCAGGATGCTTACCAGAAAGCCTGATACAGAAATAGATGAGGCATTCCTTAAGGCCAGGGTAAAGGCAGCCTGGGAATACCGAAAGACTGTAATGGACAGGGATAATCTTCCCGGAAGCATGAGAATAATATTTGGAGAGGCTGATTTCCTTCCAGGTATTACAATCGATAAATATGAGGATGTTCTTGTGGTGGAATCACTTACTTTGGGAATGGAAAGCCTTAAGGAAGTGATTGTTAATCAGCTAAAGGCAGTGCTGTTAGAGGATGGCATAAAAATTCGCGGGGTTTATGAGCGAGGAGATGCCAAGGAGAGAATAAAGGAAGGTCTTCCAAAGGTTAAAGGTTTTATGGGAGATTCTTTTGATCCGAAAGTAGAGATAGAGGAGAATGGAGTAAAATATCTTGTCGATGTGGAGAACGGACAAAAAACCGGATTTTTCTTAGACCAGAAGTATAACAGACTGGCAATGCAGAGAATATGCAGGGGAAAGAAGGTCCTTGATTGCTTCACTCATATGGGAACATTTGCGCTTAATGCGGGTATAGCAGGGGCAAGTGAGGTATTAGGATTAGATATTTCAGAATTTGCCATTTCACAGGCCAGGGAAAATGCAAAGCTAAATGGGCTTGAGGATACTGTTAAATTTAGGGTGGCGAACGTATTGGATGAGCTGCCACGTTTAATCAAAGAGGGCGAGAAGTATGATGTGGTAATACTGGATCCGCCAGCTTTTACAAAGGCAAAGGAAGCTACTAAAAATGCAATAAAGGGCTATCGAGAGATAAATATGCAGGGACTGAAGCTGGTAAAGGATGGAGGATATTTTGCGACCTGTTCATGCTCACATTTTATGACCCAGGAATTGTTTACCAAGACAATAAAAGAGGCGGCAATAAGTACACATAAGAGGTTAAGACAGATAGAGTTCAGGACTCAGAGCCCTGACCATCCAATCCTTTGGGCTGCTTCTGAAAGTTATTATTTGAAGTTCTTTATATTCCAGGTAGTGGAGGAAAGGTAGAATAAAATGAGTTATATTTGGCCAATAGGTCTTGCAGTTTTATCGAATGTTTTTTATCAGATATGTGCAAAGTCGGTTCCGGACAGAATGAACCCATTTGCATCGCTGACAATAACCTATGCGGTAGGCGCGATTGCTTCGCTTATTCTGTATTTCCTTCTAAATAAGAACGGGAATATTGTTCATGAATACCAGAAGACTAACTGGGCACCATTTGTGCTTGGTTTTGTCATTGTGGGCTTA
>JAZUFJ010000288.1:0-5625 GCA_045640645.1 Lachnospiraceae bacterium | reverse complement strand
CCATCAAAGCGCCCTGGTAGTCCCCCAGTTCAAGCTTAACAGCTCCAAGCTTATTATAAACTGTTGCAGAATTGCTGTTCTTATCTAAAAAGGCTTCATAAAGTGAGATTGCGTAATTATAATCTCCAAGCGCTTCATAAGTTTTTCCTAAAACAGTAACCAGTTCTTCTGAATCTTTAGATTCCCTGGCTATCTCAAGGTAATTCCTTGCGTCCTCATAATTACCCATGTAATAGCTTAACAGTCCAAGCTGGTAATTGCTCTTCTTTCCATCCCTGTCAAGGGCTCTTGCTATATATCCCTGTGCCTGTGAAGGATATCCTCTTTCCTCAAGGTCCTGATAAATCCTTATATACATATCATAATCTGAAGGATTAATAATTATAGCCTGATCATAGTCACTTAAAGCCTGATCTACATTTCCCTGTTCCAGACAAACCTTTCCTCTTAAATATCGGGCATCTGCTCTGTCCTCATCCATGGCTATAATAGCTGAATATGTGTTATATGCAGAAAGCAAATCACCCTTCTTCACTTCTGCAATAGCAAGATAATACGAAATATCAAGCTCTATATCATGTACTACACCATTAGCCTCGCCAAGGGCCTTCTCAAAAGCGCTTATGGCATCATCATATCTCGACAAACCAAGATATGCCATTCCTGCGCCTCTGTAGGCCTGCTGAATATCAATACCGTCCGCTATTGATTCTTCAAAATAGGTTGCGGCTGATTGATAATCCAAAGCTTTAAGACAATCCATACCCTGCTTCAGTTTGCTCTTATCTCCACCATTCAGCTCACATCCGCATAGCAGAGATGTCATCACCACAGTTATTATAATTAAGCTCACTATATGTCGTTTTTTGTTCATAATGCCCCTCAAATACATCATTCTATGACATGATGCCAGTGTCAAAAGTCTATCCAGACCCGTCATAAGCGCGAAGAAATCTGGCGTCACACTACCCGCTCCCAAAGTCTTATATATTATATCAGAAAATATAATACAATTCAAAACGCATACTATTATTTATTCTCTGGCATATAATAAAAGCTCTTTAGCCTGTCTCAATCACTTTATCAAATTTTAATATCCTTTCCCCATCCTTTAATTTCTATGATATAATCTCTTATGGTTAGTGATATATATCTATTTAAGGCAGGATTAAATAATGGATTTTTCAGAAAGAAAACAGCTTTTTTCAAATGGTATATCCGGAAGTACACTCAAAATCATCGCACTGATATGTATGTTTATAGATCACTTAGGATCTGTTGTAATTTTCAGATATAATAATGAAATGCTTGAAACCATCGGATATGTTATGATGCGCAGACTTGATAACGCATACCTCGTATGTAAGAGCATAGGAAGAGCTGCTCTTCCAATATTCTGTTTTCTGCTTGTTGAAGGTTTCTTCCATTCCCGTAACAGATGGAAATATTTATTACGCCTGTTTTTACTTGCTTTAATATCTGAAATTCCTTTCAACCTTGCCTTCAGAAACAAGATTTTTGCCATCGACTATCAAAATACTTTCTTTGCTCTTTCAGTAAGCATGCTTATGCTTATTATTTGCAACATGCTCCAGAACTATGAAGGCTTAAATTTTGTACTTCGTATGAGTATAGTTTGCTGTGTTATCGCTTTGTCCTCTTATTTAGCAAATTTTCTCAAATGTGATTATGGTTATAAAATCCCATTATTAGTTGCCGGACTTTATTTCCTCAGAAATTTCAAAAAAGAGCAGGCCATAGCCGGTGCAGCAATGTTTTCCTGGGAATGGGTAGATAAGCTTGCATATATCCCTTCATCCCTAATCTTTATTCCAATTTATTTTTATAATGGTAAAAGAGGTTTAAAAATCAAATATCTTTTTTATTTCTTTTACCCTGTCCATATTTTCTTGCTTTACCTGCTCCGTGTTTTCCTCCTCTCACTTGGGTGAGAGCATTATGTTTTAAATCTTCCATTACCGGCGCAATCATATTCTGTTTTATATCTTCTAATGCAGGATCAATCATGTTTTGCTTGATTTCTTCCAATGCAGGTTCGATTTTATTCTGTTTCAAATCTTCTACAGCCGTAACAATTTTGGCCTGTTTTATATCTTCAACCACATTATTTACACTGCTTTGTTTTATCTTATCTACTACAGCATCCCTGACTCCGCTTGTCATCTCATCAATTAGTCTTCCAATGATTACCTTTATCATTTCCCTGGAATCATCATCCAGCTTGTCCACAGCTTCCATCATGGCCTTTGATTTCTTAGCAGGATCCTTACCAAAATCGAGAAGAGTCTTTGCGCCGCTGGCAGTAATTATAGAATAGATATTATCTCCAAACACTGACAGCTCTTCCTCACTTAGCTGATATACCCATCTGTTTACACTGTCATCCTGTATCACCTTATGCCTGTAGACTGCGGTTACCTTTATAAACTGATCTCCATTTACCAGCCAGTTATAAGGATCGTGCTGAAGGATACTGAAGTTCTTACATTCTACGACCTCATAAGGTTCCTGGGTAGAGAGTACCATCCCCACTATTGAAGAATGTGGTACAAGTTTCTTTATTCTGTCTACTATCTTTTCAAATTCATCTGCTTCCAGTATTTCAGGTCTGAAGCCCGGGCCATCCATACTATATATCTGTACTATCTTTTCCTTTATATCGCCCATGCATTTCATCGATGCATACACTGCCAGATTGCCGCCCTTGCTATGTCCTCCCACCATAATTGGTCCCATATAATCAATAGCAACAATATTCAGATACTGCACAGCCTTTTCCTGTGCAGGGATAGGTGTAAGAAAAGCCATATTAAAATCTTCCTTCCAGCCAATAAGATTTTCATCTGTACCGCGAAAAGCTACGAACATGATTGCATCAAAAATAAAGGTCATGGCAGAAAACTGCAGCTCCCATTCTTCATCCAGTATGCTTATATAGTTGTTCATTCGCATACTTCCAAAACGCTTGCTATTCATAGCCGCAAAGAAAAGCTCTCTGTTATGCTTTTCGTATCTCTTATCTGAAAAAAGCTTGTCATAATCCTCATGCTCATAGACATCCTTCATTACCACAGAATTTTTACTTTCATTTATGCCAGGTACTATCCCATCATATTTCAAGTATGACAGCTGTGATAAAATGAGGCTATCCACCTCATTAAAAGCTTTTTCCTCTAAAGTACAATCACCATATTTTTTTACATAATCTATAATACTAAACATAAAGCTACCTTGTTTTCTTCTTTTCTTCTTTTCTTCTTTTCTTCTTTTCTGTATATATTTTATCACGAGACAGACAAAATAGAACAAAATTATCATAACAATCTGTAATTTTAAGTGCCTTTTGTGATATACTGTGAATTGCTAAGCAGATGAGTCATACATCCATTTTATGTCCATTTGTCCCTTGGCTCATCATATAATAAACAAGACAGGTGAAAGCTATGACTTTAGACGAAATCAAAAATTATACACCCTGCTATATAGTAGATGAACAGCTTCTGGATATTAATCTCACAGCCTTTGATAATGCCCTAAAAAGTTTATGGGGTAATTATGGCTTTGGGTATTCTGTAAAAACCAATTCTCTGCCCTGGATACTGAAGCATTTAAAAGACTTTGGCTGCCTGGCTGAGGTGGTAAGCGATACAGAATGGGAGCTGGCTACTCATATAGGCTTTCCTAAATCAGGCATTATATTCAACGGTCCCATAAAGGGCTATGAGTATTTTAAAGAAGCTATCTTATCAGAGTCTTATATAAATGTGGACTCTTCAAACGAATTAAACTGGATCAAAAAAATATCGGGTGAAATGGAAAGTGGCCTTATAGAAAAGAAGCCAATAAAAATCGGGCTAAGAGTAAACTTTGATTTAGAGGCAGTTCTTCCTGAAGAATCCCTTACAGGAGGCGGTGGAAACCGCTTTGGATACAATGTAGATAACGGCAGTTTTGAAAATGTTGTAAACTATTTAAGGAGCATTAATAACGTATGTATTACCGGCTTGCATATGCATACCAATTCCAAAACACGCTCCTATGATGTTTTCAGATGCCTTGCAAAAGAGGCCATTCGAGTAGCTGATAAATATTCTCTTGATCTGGAATATGTAGATATCGGCGGAAGCTTCTTTGTAAGAAAAGGGGACCTCGATGTATATTATGAATACATAAGAGCTATAACCGACGAACTGAAAACATATTTCAATCCGGCAAAAACAAAGCTGATAATAGAACCTGGTTCTGCAGTTATCTCCACACCAGTGCAGTATCTTACAAAGGTTATAGACAGTAAGGATACTAACAGGCATCGTTATTTGGTTACCGATGGGGGACGTCTCCACATTGATTCCTTTATGAGAAAAACCAGTTATGTATATAACCATCTTGCTCCAGATTTTTCCATGTTGTCAGAAAAATCATCTGATAATATATCTAGTCGTAATGCTATGGAAAATCAGGTCGTATGCGGCTTTACATGCATGGAAACTGACAGAATAATGGAAATAAAAGACCAAAAGGAAATAAAAATCGGTGATTACATTTTATATGATATGACTGGAGGATATACCATGGGCTTTAATGCTATGTTTATAGAATATCTTCCTTATGTATTTGTAAAGTATAATGACAATTCTTTTATAAAAGTCCGTGATAAATGGGGTATCGAAGAATATCTTAAGAAAAACTATTGGTAAAAAATTGCCTGGATTATTTTGTAATCCAGGCATTCTTGTTATAGCGACAATGAAAATACATTTCTTTCTTATTTAATTATTCCAGGATGTGGGAAATATTCTACTGCTGCCTCTCCAAGGATTTTATCCTCATATACAAATGGCTGATGCCAGTATCTGGAATCTGCTGAATTATTACGGTTATCTCCCATCATAAAATATGCGCCCTCAGGTACCACAACCGGACCATAATCTCCGTAAGGAGTTTCTTTAACATAAGGCTCATAAAGAGGTACATCGCTTCCGTTAATATATACAAGGCCATCTCTCATCTCTACAGTATCGCCGGGAAGACCTATTACTCGCTTTATAAAAAGCTCCTTCTCATTATCAGGAAACTTAAAGATTACAACATCGCCTCTTTGAGGACTGCTCTTAATATAAGCCAGCCTGTTTCCAAATATTCTGCTCTGAGTCATAATAGTCGGCTCCATGGAAGCGGTAGGGATTACCGCGTTTACTATGAAAACCGTATTAAGAACAACAGCTAATATTACAGCTACCTCTATTACGATTACCCATTCCATTATTTCCCTAAGCACACTGTTTTTCTTTGGGCTCTTATTATTTTCTTTTTTGTTATTTGTTTCGTTATTGTTAAGTTCTCTGTTATCCATATTATATTCCCAATTTATGATATAGATGTCAAAAGTCATTTTCCACGTCATGCTTGCATGTAAGTGGAAATATGACCTTGGACACAAAACAATTTGTCACCCATATCAATTAATGGCACCAGTATTAAATAGGCTTCCTTGAATTTATTCTATCTTTATACTATGATATATAGGTCTTTATTCTATAAAAACATTTGCAACATATATAATATAAAGATATAAATACCAAATGTCAAAAAGAGTTTTAGTGA
>JAZUFJ010000287.1:0-3442 GCA_045640645.1 Lachnospiraceae bacterium | reverse complement strand
CTGAAAGAGACAAGAGCATGTTATAGAGCTTTATTAGGTCAGACGGATATAGAAGATTTTGCAGAAGAGCGATTAATGAATATATTGAATAGCATGGATGAGAAAGAGAAAAAACAAATTCTTGATGAAATAATTATCAATATTAATCCGTTCTATCATGTAAAATGATAAAAGAATGTATGGAAAAATAAAAATAGTTTATAAAAATGATATTCCAGGCTTTTCATTGGAGGAACGTACAGTTCCAGATTATTGGTGGTCAGAAAAAGATTTATTTTTATGGTTATGGTAAAGCATAAAACAGAAAGATAGAAAGGAAGCGGGTGGAGAAAATGGACTTAAGTAATGTTACAGTAAATAAGCAGAGCAGCATACGAATTGCAGGGAGTAAGATATTATATTTTGATGCATTTCAAATACAGGATGAGGCCCATGATGCAGACTATATATTTATTACTCATGAGCATTTTGATCACTTTGATCCTGCATCTATAGCAAAGATCATGAAAGATGATTCTGTGATTGTTGCCCCAGCGTCTATGAAAGAGAAGCTGTTTAGCGAGCTGGCAGTTGATGAAAGTAAGGTCATTTTCTGTCAGCCGAATACATCATGTGAGCTGGGTCAAATTATGGTGGAAGCAGTTCCGGCATATAATAATGGTAAACCATTTCATACAAAAGACAGCAAATGGCTTGGATATATCGTTAAAATGGACGAGATAAAATATTACGTAGCCGGAGATACTGACGCGAACGAGGATAATAAAAAGGTTAAATGTGATGTGGCATTGATTCCTATTGGTGGTCATTACACAATGGATAAAAAGCATGCAGCAGAATATATTTGTAGCATAAAACCTAAGGCAGCTATCCCTACTCATTATGGGGACATTGTTGGTAGCCTTACAGATGGAAATGATTTTATGGACTACGTTAGCATTGTAGACAAGGATATCCAGGTTGAGCTTAGACTATAACTAAAATGATGTTGAATCGCGTTTTACGATACTGCCCGAGAAGATGGACTTCTTGGGCATTTCTTTTCCATTAAGAACACCCATCAGAGTCTGTATGAGCTGGTGAGTCTGTGTCTCCAGCTTATTATCGATACTTGTAAGGGATGGGGTGGAGCAGGAGCACAATATGGAATTGTTATAGCCTATAATTGATAAATCTTTTGGTATTGATATATCATTTTTTGCAGCATATTTGATACCGCCGACAGCAAGAGCATCTTCAGATGCAATTATTCCATTAAATTTCTGTTTTTTAGCTATCTTTTCTATGACAGAGGAAACATTATCCGTATCATAAATGTCACCATTGTAGCGATAAATCAATTCGTCCTTCTTTTCTATGCCTGCCTGAGCCAGAGCGTCAATAAAGCCCTGCCTTTTCTTGAGACCGGAAAAGGAATCAGAACTATAAAGATATAGTATATCTTTTATCCCAGCCTGGATTATGCTAAGTGTGGTTTGCTTTGTAGTATCATAATCGTCGCATAATGTGCTATATACGTTGTCACAATCATATGAGGCGTTCAGAAGCATAACTGGCACCTGCATGGCAGCTTCCTTAATATAAAGATTATCCTGTTCTGTATGTCCTATAAAGTTAGATCCAACAAGAATAACCGCATCAACCTTTTTTGATAATATAAGACTAAGATATTTACTTTTTACATTGAAATCATATCCTGTACAGCATAGAAGAGCCTCATATCCTTTAGCTTGTAACTCCTGTTCGAGATAGTAGACTGCTTTTGCCAAAAAGATATCAGAAGAATCGGCACAGAGTATTCCTATGGTTCTGATAGAATGTAACCCCATTCCTCGGGCAAAGGCATTTGGAGTATAACCATTTGATTCTATTATACTAAGTACTTTTTCCCTGGTAGATGATCTTACGTTCTGGCTACCATTTAGTACTCTTGATACCGTTGCTATAGAGACACCGGCTAATTTTGAAATATCATATATTGTTAGAGACATATTTTTATCCTTTATAAAACAATTAGTAGTAATGTATAAGACTATAGTGCAGCCACTGCATGTAAGAAGATTTGTTCAAAATGTAAGTCTTACATGTAAACGCTTACAACAAAACTAGCTTGATTATATAATAATGACCTATAACAATCAAGCAGAATTGTGCAAATATTCTAAAAAAATATTATAAAACAGATATTGCATTAACAAATACAGCATGTTATAATCTTTTCAAGCAATGAAAGCGCTTACATAAACGTATACAAATTTAAAAACAAAAAATAGGAGGTTTCTATGAAAAAGAAATTAGTTTCATTACTTTTGACAGCAGCTATGGTTGCTTCATTAGTAGGTTGTGGTGGAAGCTCTGAAGCAGCACCAGCTGCTGATGGCGCATCAGCAGAAGCTACAGAAGCTGCACCTGCAGAAGAAGCAGAAGCTTTTGAGCTTACAGAGCTTAAGATGGTAGTTGATGGTACTCTTACAGCTACTGATGATTTAGGACAGAAGGATTTTGAAGAACAGTGGGAAGCAGCTGTTTCAGAGAAGATGGGTCATAACGTAGATCTTACTATTCAGCAGCTTGACCATTCAGGCTACAATGACGCAGTTGGACGTCTTTTTGCTGGTGGAGATTATCCAGACGTTATGATTATGACTGCTTCAATGTATGCACAGTATGCAAATTCAGGAATGCTTTGGGATATGACAGAGGCATATAACAATGCTTCATTCCAGTCAAGAATTACAGCTCCAGAAATTAACGAGAACTTAAAGAAAGATGGAAAGCTTTACGGCTTTGCTCCAGCATATGGTAACGGATGTGTTACATATGTTAAGCAGGCTTGGTTAGATGCTTGTGGTATTGATGCAAATAGTATTAAAACATTCGATGATTATTACAACATGCTTCTTGCTTTCCACAATGGAGATCCAGATGGAAACGGTGTAGATGGTGATACATATGGTACTATCGCTGCAGGATACTGCAAGACAGATGAAGCTCCATATATTATGTACCTTCCAGAGTTCTGGCAGGATGCTTATCCAGCAATCTATAAGAACGCTGATGGCGTTTGGGTAGATGGTTTCCAGGAGCAGGCTACAAAGGAAGCTCTTGTAAGACTTGCTCAGGGTCGTGCAGACGGCGCTATTGACCCAGAAACTCTTACAGCTTCAACAAAGATCGCTCGTGAAAAATATTTCTCAAATGAGCAGTCAGGTTCAGCAGGTTCATTTGCATATTGGGCAGGTACATGGTACCAGACTTTAACAGATAGCCTTGTTAAGAACGAAGTTGATACAGAACTTGTTCAGATCGCTCCAATTGAAGAAGTTGGCGCATATATCAACAGAGAAGCTCCTGTTTGGGTAATCATTGATGATGGTGACGGAGATGATTCTCGTGAGCAGGCAATATTTGATACATTTATTGATACAATGCTTGATGGTGG
>JAZUFJ010000286.1:0-1914 GCA_045640645.1 Lachnospiraceae bacterium | reverse complement strand
TCTATTGCATTACTAATATTAGCATCTATCGGTCTTAGTAACCTTCCATAAGACTTTACAATCTTATATGTAAGTTCTTTGCTGGAAAGAAGATATTTCTGTTTCTTATTAACAGGCTTATACCCATATAGATCTATTCCTATGTCATCTTGACCTATTTTGTTTATTTCAATAGCTTCTGTCTCAACATCTTTTTCTATAATATTGGCATTAATAAGCCTTCCAACGTCATTTTTTAATCTGATATTCTCAAAAAATGCATCATAAACCGCTAAAGACTCTTCAAGCCTTGAAAATTTCCAATTATGGCCTTCCTCTACTCTTCCCATAAGAGGCACCTGTAGATCACATACAACCTCCGTCATATGAGCTCCCTCTTCAGAAAAATTAGTAGTAAGGCTTACTCTCGGATATAGGAAATACATGTCCTTCTCTATCAAATATGTAATGTAATATTTGAGCCATGATTTGTCAGACCATGAAGAAACATTTGCTGGAACGTTTTCAGCTGCAAGGTCCTTTAAATCATTTTCCTTTAACCAGCCAGCAAAGCCATTCCACTGATCCTTTGTAAAGGCCTGTCCCCATGATGACGCAAACTGAAAATACCAGTTATCATATCCATCATTTATCGCCTCAAATGGCTCTCTCACATGAACATTAAGAAGGTGATTGTAAAGAGAAATGCCTCCTATTTTTTTATCATCTTCCGTGTAATCAAGAGCCTTTTTTGAATATAAATAATATGCTGGAGATACATACAGATCATCCTCCAGCATTATGATAGATCCATATTCGTTTACATATTCGCCGCAGGTTAAAACATGCCTTTTCAGTCCATAATTTTCCTCGCGGTAGACTACTCTTTTCTCACCAAATGGCCAATCACAATCCTCTGCTACCTTAACGCATTCTTTATTCTCATTGCTTCCATTATTATCAATGCTTATGACCAAAGGAACATTTTCTATGTTTCCATATTCAGCTTTTAATAAAGTATCAAGTAGTCTTTTTAGAGATCTTGGTCTGTTAAAGGCTACTACAACTATTGCAGGTTTATTATTCATGATTTAAGCCCCTGGGATATTCTTCTTTATCCACTCTTCGTCCCTATTCCACCAGGACATTTCCATTAATTTCTTTGTTTCTTCATCGCTAAATCTGTTTCTAATCTTTTTCGCAGGACAGCCCGCATAAATCGCATATGGTTCAACATCATGTGTAACCAAGGAGCAGGCACCTATAACAGCTCCATCTCCAATAGTAACACCCTCCATGATACGCACAAAGCTGCCTATCCATACATCATTTCCTATTTTTACCTGAACATTATTATCACGATCTACATACTTAAATTCATCAAAGGTATCAATTTCAGAATATGTATATCCCAATGCTTCTGAGGTAGAATAAAATGCCGGATGCATTGCCAGCCTGTCCACTGGATGTCTTCCAATTATAGTTACAACATCAGTTCCAATAGAAGTATACTTACCTATTACAGTATTTGTTATATCTCCTTTATCCTGTATATAGCTTCCATAACCAACCTTCGTACCCGAAAGGACAGTCTGCTTACCTATATAATTCTTGCCGAGGAGCTCTGACCCTTTCATAAGATAAGCTTTTGGTTTTATAATGCTACCAGTCTTTCTTTCTATTCCTATTTTCACAAATGGAAAAATCAATGCTCTATATAAAGTTGACCCTATTTCGTTTAATTTTCTCTTAAACATCTGTTTTTTTGTTTCCATATATTTCTATGTTCATCACTTATCTTTTTCGATTACTTTCTAAATAGCTCATATTATTCATCACAGCCAGAAATAATGCTATAAATGGACACTCAACTAGATTTTGTAGCAGAATATTTATTATATACCAATATATAGTGGCTAATAATTTTATTAAATA
>JAZUFJ010000285.1:0-6150 GCA_045640645.1 Lachnospiraceae bacterium | reverse complement strand
AGAAAGAAATCTGCATATTTATATACAAAGAGCAGGCCCATATTCAATATTACAGCCAAAACTACTCCTGCTTTTCTTCCACCATTTGTATTTCCAGCACAAAGCAGCCCCAATAAATAATTTAATAATACCGACAGCAGCATAATAATAACCGCTACCGGCTCTCCATAGGCATAAAAAAGAAGGCTCGCAATTATTAAAAGAATATTGCGCACCTGATTGTTCCCACAAATACTATACAGCAGGAATACTATTGGAAAAAATATAAATAGAAAAGCTAATGAACTGAATACCATCGCATTTGCTCCAATTAATCCAATTAAGCCTAATTATCATTCATTACAAATATGACACCAAATTTTGCTATCTTTATATTTCGCTCATCTTGACACCTTATCACATTACTTGCATTGTGTACATCTTTTTATAGCATTAATAAACAAAAACAGGAACCCCATATTAGAGATTCCTGCATATATAATCTTTATAAATTAGTCTGACCGGCCAGAAAAATATTATGGTTCTACAATATTAAAATACTTGTAATCATTTAGAACAGTAACTGCATCCATAAGCTCTTTAATACAGTTCTCGTTTCCTTCCTGTTTAACTAGCATATCAATTGCTTTACCATTTTTCTGTATAATTGATAATAATCCCATCTTATTAGTGGTCCATGTCACGTCCACATCATCTGCTTTATCATTAATCTGATATAGTACTACTCCATTTACAACGCGAAGTACATAACTACTATCTGGAAGGATAATGTTAGCAGTGAAATTAAGCTCTGGAACCTTTGATGTATCTACTAATATTCCAAGATAATCAAGTATCATCTCTGGTGTCATATGTGAAATAGCATCGTTCATTCCGCTTGAACGTGTTGCTGGATCACTATTTGTTCCATTTCGCAATTCATCTGCTGCACACAGATACGCATTTCTCCACGTTCCAGACTCCGCCTGATATCCTAACTGTTCTAAGGCGTCAGCACATAGATACCGTGCTTCAAGATTGTCAGAGTTGTCAAAAACAAGCATGTTAGTAATCTGGGCTACCCATTGGTATTCACCGTTTTCAAAATCCTTTTTGGCCTTTTCTAGTACCAAGCCTTCATCTCCAAGATAGGAGATCATCTTCTTTGCATAAGCTGAAGGTGTAAGCTCGCTCAGATGAATAGGATTGGCATCATACCAGCCCATATATTTTTCATAAACTGCCTTTGAATTATGTGACAAGGTGCCGTAATACTGACGGGTATACCATATCTTCTCCAAACCTTTTGGCAGCCTGATCATGTCAGCTATTTCCGTTTCAGTATATCCCTCATTAATATAAAGGAGTGTCTGATCATTAATAAATTTATAGACTGCTGCCGTATTTAATAAGTACTCTTTTATTAAATCATTTCCCCAATGTGGCCAGTTATGGGACTGGAATACTACATCAGCCTTATCACCATAAAGAGACAAAGCTTCCATAATATAAGCTGCCCAGGCATTACCATCACGTACCTGTGCGCCTCTAAGCGTGTAGAGATTATGCATAGTACATGTACAGTTTTCTGCTACCCAAAGGGCACGCTTTTCTTCTATCCAGAAATTCATTTCTACCGGAGCCTCTGTACCTGGTGTAAGCTGGAATTCAAATTCTATTCCATCAATAGTCATCTTTTCACCTGTCTTTTTAATCTCTATTGTAGGTGAAATATAGCTGGTAGTACCTTTAGGCTGTCCCATTCCTATACCGATCGACAGCGCTCCATATTTTCCAGGCTTTACCAAGGTTCCATACTGATAGCTCGCCCTGCGTCCCATTGCATTTCCAACATAAATATTCTCGCTAACTGCATGCTTTTCAAAGCCTTCTGGCGCTATTACTTTTATCTTGCCGGATAAAACATCCTCTTCGTTAAGTATTCCTCTTACCCCGCCAAAATGGTCAATATGCGGATGACTATATATAACAGCCTTTATAGGGTAATCTCCAAGCTTTTCCTTTACTAGCTCAAGAGCAGTTCCGGCACATTCTATACACATCAGAGGATCAATCACTATCCATCCGCTTTCCCCTTTAATAAAGGTAACATTTGCCATATCATAGCCTCTAACCTGATATATTCCATCTGTTACCTCAAAGAGTCCATTAATGTGATTAAGTTGGGCATTTCTCCAAAGGCTGGGATTAGCTGTATCGGGTGCTTCACCTTCCAGAAATTCATACTCATCCTGGCTCCATACCAGCTTTCCATTGGCATCACGTACCTCCAACTTATCAGGGGCATCTATCAGCCCCTTTTTCGCATTTTCTATTTCCCTCTTATCATTAAAATCTAAAATCTCATATATCTTTTTATTTGCTTCAGCTGTATACCTGCTTGCCTGCTTTGCATTACCGTTTAACTCCATAACAGACCCCTTCTCTATAATACTTATTTTATATATTGAAATACTCGGCTATAAAATAACCGAGTATTCCCACTTAATATCTTAAACTGTCTTACTTAACATTACGTTTACTACATTCATCTTGTAAACATATGTATAGCTTATATCCTTAGCTAGTGCCTGAGCCAGTCTGATACCATCCTTGCTCTCATTTTTGTCATCATCAGAATTTGCCAAAGGATTATAGAATGGAGCAATATTTCTGATCATAAGCTGAACATTTTCTTCGTCTTCAAACAGCTTAACGTCTATTACTCGCTTTCCAGCTCGTTTTTCTTCCTGTCCAGGGTGATTGATCATATCTATAACGATCTCTTCAGCAGCTATAGCGCTAACCATCTGGATTCTTTCAGGTACATTTTTATTCTTAAAGAATTCCTGAATTTTTGCTGAAAGACCTGTAGCCTCTTCAATAGTATTATGGATAGTCATCTCATAAAGTGAGCTAGCGTCCCTGATACTGCCATCAAGGAATAAAAGCTTCTCTACAGGCACTTTTACTTTTCTGGTTACCAGCATCATTAACAGATAAGATAATACGAGCACGATTATTCCGTTTAATGCCATCGCATACCATATTCCATCGCTGCTAAGTACAGGAATGAGCACTGCTACAAGTATTGGATATACAAGTGAATCTGGTACTGCTGCCATGTAGATAGATAAACCGAATCTTGTAGTGGACTCGAAGAATGATGTAAGCAAATATACGATAAGTAATATTGGCATACTTATAAGTACAATCACAGTTCCTCTCTTTACTACCTCAACGCCGCTTACATTAAATACTGCAAATAATACAGGTGATAATACATATAAGATTATTTCCCATATAACTGTGATCAAAAGACCTACCTTGATACTTTCCTTAAGAGCATCGATTAAGCTGCTCTTATCTCTTCCGGAATACATGATTCCAAATAATGGTGAAGCTGCATATCCCATACACTGAATAGGCATTCTACCAAATTTACGGATATTATTGATAACTGTTACATATGAAAGCATTACACCGTCAGCACCAAAGGTACCCAGTACTAATCTGTTGATAATTGATGTAACTACACAATCAAGAATATTATCAAGTGATGAAGGGAACCCACTCCTCATAGTATCAAAGACTTCTGCCGGCTTAAGGATTACAAGCTTTAATGATAATCCAAATTTACGTCTCTTGTATAAAATATATGCAACAAGAGAATCAACAAATGCTGAGCAGGCGCTACCAAGGCCAAGACCCATAAGCTTAATAGGCGCTGGAAGCATCTTAATAAATACTATTGAAAAGATAATATTAGCGATAACGTTTGTCATATTTGTTATCATTCTGTCCTTCTGATATCCCATTACGCTTAATAATGAACGGAATACTCCACCGAAGCCCTGAATACAAATACACCATGCACAACATTTTACATATAATACAGCAAGGTTAACTATTTCTGCTGAGCTCTTGCTACCTCCAAATGCCATAACTAATGGACGGGCTATCGCAAAAACAAGTACTGATAATAATATTCCCATAAAAGCTGTAAAATATACTCCACCGGCAAAGGCTCTCTGAAGACCTTCCCTGTCATTCCTACCTAATCTCCAGGTCATACGAAGCTCGGTACCATGCATTATCGCATTTAAGAATGATAAAAACATCAAATATGCAGGTGCACCAATAGATACCGCTGCCAAACCGGTTGTTCCGGTAAACCTGCCTGCTAATAACGAATCGATCATAAGCATCAGTACGAAAACCATGCTCAATGAAAAACATGCAGGCAACATTACAATAATGTTACGCCTTAATAGCTTACTATTTTTTGTTACATCAATACTTGCATCCATTTCTAATTTTCCCCTTTACCTTTTTTGTGAAATACAATTGTTCTATCATATATTATTTCGTAATATGATGCGCCTACTCCGGTCTCGTCTACATATGCTCTAAAAGCCATTAATATCGGATTACCATTATCTACGCCATAATACTTGCCCTTGGCATTGCCTGTGGAAGGTTCCACGATTCTTGTATTATCGTCCATCTGTGATCTGGCCATTTTATAAACATAATACATATCTTTATCTTCGCAACCTTCCAGATATTCATCTGCTGTTCCAACGAATAAGGAATCATATACGCTGCATATTCCGTTAAGCATTGGTCTTGCATAGAGAACGGCATTGGAATACTTCGCTTTATTTGTCAATGTGTGATTGACACCATATACTACGATAAAGTCCTCGTCCGAATCTAATGTGAAATCACACGTCATAAGATATGAAGTATCCTTATTATCGCCCTGGGCGTTAGTATCCTTCGTATATGCAGTCAAACCCTCAGGAACGGCAATATCACTTGTCAGCTCCTCGTAATCATATTCGCCCTTATACTTTTCGATTATTTTGTTACGTATCTGATCCAACTTTTCCTCAGCCTTTTTAGCTATCGTTATCTCATGTACGCCGTTACCCCTTGGAATAATGGTTTCGTTAGGATATGGATCAGATGACAGCTCCTGCTTAGGTGTTATCCTCAACACAACAGATTTCTCTGATAATCCGTTAATATATGCCTTGTATTCATCAGCATTGCTTGGCTGTGAAATACGTCCTATCATACAAAAGGTATCTGCTCCCTTTTGCAATCCCATTCGATAGGATTCTTCAGGTATAGTCATTAAATTAATCATTCCCTCAGGATATCCAGCCTCTACCAGCCCCTTTATTACCGGATCCGCAGAGGACTTATTAGCTGCGATCACTATAATCGCCTTATCAGAAAAGTTATTACCCTTCTCGCTTTTTACATTATTAAAGTTTACTGATGACCCAATAGATCCAAAAACTGGATGATAAAAGCCTGTTTCCTCATTACCAGCCCTGAAAAATCCCTTTTCCTTAGAATAATCCTTATTCTTTTTCACCTCTGTAAACATTATATAATTAATAAATGAATAATATTTACATTCTGGTGGAAGAGCCGTTATAAGTACAATCACTTCATCAGCTCTTAGCTTATATTGCCATCCTGCCGGAGAAAAAAACGGATTTGCCGGGTATACTGGCTTGTCGTTATCCATAATCTCAGTTTTTACCTCATCAACCCATCCACGCTCAGGATTGCCCTTTGAATTATCCTGATTAGGCGATGGTGGTAAGTACAAAACTGTATATACAGAACCATTATTATTCCCAAAACAGCTCATAAGCTTGCCCTGTGATGCCAGCTCTATTGTATCCAGTTCAGCATGCCTTCCCTCTTGGATATAATAATCTTCTCCTATCTTTCTTTTTAATTCTTCTACTTTTTTCATGATACCCCCATTATTATTTTTTACTAGCTTATAGCCTTTATATATCTGTACACATGCTACATCTATAGGGAGACTATATTTCTATCTATAATTATATATAATCCGCCTATTATGTCAACAAACTTTGATGATTACAGTTCTTAATATCGCCGCATATCAGATATTATATTCCCATATATATTTTCCCCAAAAAAATGGTGGAAAATATTGAACTTTTCCACCATTCTAATTTCATATTTTCATTATTCGCTTTTTAACCAGCCAAGCATCATATTCTTAAGAAGCACAAGCTCCCTGGTATAGTCATTTTCATCATTACTAGCCCACACAAGTCCTTGTGCATATCTCTCTGCCATACCAAGCATAGTAAGTGCAAGTGTAGTGAACATAGT
>JAZUFJ010000284.1:0-6958 GCA_045640645.1 Lachnospiraceae bacterium | reverse complement strand
TGCATAGATAGCATCTTTTTCTTTCATGATCTGGTATAATCTCTCATTACCAAGGATAACTGTATCGAGAACTGTATAATTATCATATTTAAAGTGATCCTGTTCCAGCACTGAAAGACGCTGGCCTGGAGTAATAGCTATATCACCATTTGTTGTCTCAAGATCTCCTGCAAGTATCTTTAAAAAGGTTGACTTTCCGGCACCGTTAGCACCTATAAGTCCATAGCAGTTTCCTTCTGTAAATTTAATGTTAACATCTTCAAAAAGAGCCTTCTTTCCAAGACGCAGTGTTACATTGTTAGCACTAATCATTTCTTTCTCCTCATTTCACATATTATATTTCTCATTGTTCTACATATAACACGGAACACTTTTATGCTCATGTTGTGGCGTGTCATGAATTATTATGCCTGCTTTCATGCAAGCATGACGCATGCATTCTCCGCTCTTTATATAACACGGATTGCTCCCTGCTACGCACTCCCGCAATCCTTATATAATCAGGTTCATATATCCAAAATCCCATATCTCAGATTCAAAACTGTTACTGAGGTATTCCAGGATATCCTCATCACAATATCCCATTATTCTAAATAATGTAGCAGTTATCTGTAATATATCTTCTTCCTCAAGCTTGCCGTTCATATCCCAGAAAAGATACATCCACTGTCTCAACACAGCAAATTCCATAGCTATCCATTCTGTCTTCTCTACCATAACAGTAAACGCAGAATGCGGCGTAAGCATTGAAGCATATATTTCCTCACATAACAGAACACGAATACGGTTTTCCATTGGACGCCATATCTCATCTAAGAATATTTCCAGCTTTGCAGCATCATATTCTATCTTTTCAGCATGTTCTGCAACAGGTTTAATTATATCCAAATATATTCCCTGTTCAAGATATTTATCAAAAACATCTAATAAAAGCTCATTTCCTTCCAGGAATCTGTCTTCATCAGGTTCTTCATCAGGCATTTCAAGAAGAGTCTCTTCAAGCTCATAGGGTACCTCGGAGCAGCTGTAATCTTCATAGTTCTCTTCTGTAAGCTCACCTGCTTCATACATTTCATTCAGATCTAACAGTAAATAAAATATCTCCTTTAGGGCCATCATAGGGCTTAAGGTTTCGTCCTTTGCCATACCTAGCATCCAATCACGTATCTCAAAATACAGCTTAGGTGTATCTGATGCACCTTCAGATATTCCTTCATCGCTATCGTTATATTTTAATACTGTAAAACAATCCTCTTCCCATAAAAGCTTTAATACACTTTTACATCCCACTGATAAGAACAGCTCTACTCTGTCGCTAAATTCCTGTCTCTCTCTTGGAAAATTATGGCAGGTATCAGGTATCATATCCTCGCCATATTTCAGTACTATCCTGCATAGACCTTTTTCATTAAGAAAAGGACATCTTCCATCCTTATTATGCTTAATGGAATCATATCCCATATTAGGTATGACATAATCAGAAAGCATACCCTCTTCCATTCCTTCGGGACAGGCTGTTTTCTTCCATTTTTCCTTTGTCTCACCATCTACAGATATGTTCCACTGCATACAGCAGGTATAATCACATTTATCAGCTATACAGTAAAAATCATCATAATAACTTGGTTTATATACCGTCATCCATTTTCTCCGTTAAATCAGTACACTGTTAATAGCCGCACACAAAAATACCAATGGAGTATTCCAGTAAATTGTAAGCTCATTTGTAGAATAGCTTCCCACATGGTCAACATAGCATTTCATTGGAGCAGTTCCCTGTGGTATCGCTTTAAGAGCTGCAGGATCACAGAAATCTTTAAATGGACCACCTGCTACCCAGCCTGGCATTGGCTCTTCTACCTGGTCTGCCTCTATTGCTCTGGCATGGAGATGCTTCACCGGATTAGCTCCATAGCCTGAAACATAGCACTGGTCAAGCGGATTTCTTCCTAATAAGTAGTGAATATGTTCAAGCGCTGCAGCTGTATACTTTTCTACAATCTCACCTGTAGATATCTTTGCAGCAAGGGCAAATAACATAGCACGATTTTCTACTACCATATTAGATCCCCAGACAAAATCCTCTTTTGTCATGGCTAACATATATCCCGTCTCTCTTGTCATCTTCAAAAGAGCGTTAGCTCTGGCTATCACTGTTTTTCTGAATCTGTCCTTAAGCATTCCGGCACAGTTCTTAGGATCTGTCAGCACAGACATAGCTGCAAAACCTGATACATCTGTCCATCCAAAATCAGTAAGAGCTATATCTTCTTCACATAAAGCAACAAGCTTGCTTAAATGATAATTGCTATTAATGGTATCCACTCTTATGATCTCGGCAGCTGCCCACATTCTCTCATCAAGATCATAATCGTCATCATATTCACCGGTATTTGATCCTTCCGGATTATGGAAGCCTACATAGCTGTTATTGTTAAGCCATCTGATAGCTTTTATAGAAGCATCAAAAGCTTCATCAGCAAATTCAGGCATGAACTTCTTGTATACTCTGGCTGCAAGAGCCATAACAGCTGCAAAATCAGCTACTGCCATAGATGATACCGGAAAGATTATTATCTGCTCCTTCTCATCCTCTGGCATAATAAAATCACCATGTACAAATGTAGTAAGCTTATGATATACTCCGCCGTCTTCTGTCTGCATTTTAAGCATCCATTTCAGCTCATAATAGCATTCATTAAGTACATCCGGGATACCATTTCCAGATTCCGGAATATTCATCTCTGTCTGAAAGCTATCAGGATATAGCTCATAGGCATATAACAAATGCGCTACAGCTACTGCTCCAGCGGTTACATATCTTCCATAATCTCCAGCATCATGCCATCCTCCGGTCATATCATAGAGCTTAGGATCCTGTTTCTTTAACAAATAATCCTTCAGCAATATTGAACCTTCTGTATGGCATTTTGCATGCTTATATACACCGGCATGCTTTTCCTCAAGCTCTATGCCACATCTCTGATAATAAAGACATTTCAGAGCATCGTTCTGCAATCTCTTATATATATCATTTCTTATAACGAAATCATGTGATTTCTCTTTATTTCCAGCTAATATATAATATGTGCCCTCTTCAGTAACCTGGCTGAAATCAATTCTATATACATCCTCGCCTGCCAGCTCATCACGAATTAGTTCATTGGCAACTCCATCAAAAATAGACTTCTGATCCTCCACTCTTATTATCTGAAAATTACAGGGTTTTGTTGAGATAGCTATTTTATTATAACCTGTCAAATATCCAACCTGATCTGTGTATATCATAATTTCGGCCTCCATTATTAATAATAAAAAACTGCTACACTTACTAGCAGTGTAACAGTTTTTTATAAATATGTAAAATTATGCAATCTTACTCTTTGCAAGTTCTGCAAGTGTTGCAAAACCTTCTGCATCATTAACTGCCATCTCAGCAAGCATCTTTCTGTTGATATCAACTTCTGCTAACTTAAGACCATGAATAAGTTTGCTGTATGATAAACCGTTCATTCTAGCTGCTGCATTGATACGAGCAATCCATAACTGTCTGAACTGACGCTTTCTTTCTTTTCTACCAGCATATGATGATGTAAGAGCTCTCATTACTGACTGTTTAGCTACTCTATACTGTTTTGAACGAGCTCCTCTGTATCCTTTTGCTAACTTTAATACTCTATTGTGTTTCTTCTTGGCATTCATTCCGCCTTTAATTCTTGCCATTCTAATTTCCTCCTAAATAATATCTAAATCGTTCAGCCTTTGCAAAGCCTTATCTTAAAGGTAAGGACAAATCTTCTTCATGTTTGCTACGTTTGTAGCATCTGTAACTGATGACTGTCTAAGATTTCTTTTTCTCTTAGTAGACTTCTTAGTAAGAATATGGCGCTTATAAGCTTTGTTTCTTATTAACTTTCCTGTTCCAGAAACTTTGAAACGCTTTGCTGCTGATCTGTTTGTTTTAATTTTTGGCATTGCTTAATCCTCCTATACTTTATAGCGATCACAAACTCTCTCTAATTTCATGAATGCTATTCAATCTATTTTAACTGCGCTTTTCAGTTAAAAACATTGTCATGCTTCTTCCCTCAACCTTTGGAGCCTTTTCTACTACTGCTACATCAGCGAGAGCTTCTGCAAAATCATCTAAGATATATTTGCTCTGGCTCATATGCGCCATTTCACGGCCTCTAAATCTTAGTGTTACCTTTACTCTATCACCCTTCTGGATAAACTTCTTAGCTGCATTGACCTTTGTGTTCATATCATTTGCATCAATGTTTGGAGACATACGGATCTCTTTAATCTCGATAACCTTCTGTTTCTTCTATGCTTCCTTTTCCTTACGTGACTGCTCATATTTGAACTTTCCGTAATCTACAATCCTGCATACAGGTGGCTTCGCATTTGGTGCGATAAGCACAAGATCTACTCCTGCTTCATCAGCTAATACCTGAGCATCATGAGCTGACATAATACCAAGCTGTTCGTTTTCTTCTCCAATTACACGAACTTCTTTTTCTCTAATCTGTCCGTTGATTAATAATTCGCTAATAGTTTTATACCTCCATGAGATAAATTTCAAAGCCTTTAACGCTTTTACAACCTAGAACATTATACTCTTTATCCTTCAAAAGCATCTGCACCATCGCATTTCACATGAAGTAAGCTCTTTCTCTCGTATCAACGATGTTTTTCCTTCTTATGAAGCAAGCTCTTCCTCTCGTATCAACGATGTTTTTCTCCTTCACTGCAACAAAAAAGCAGATATCCTAGATATCCACTCACCTAAACCCTTCTAACCACATAGTTATCAATATAACTCTGTAATTTGAAGGAAATATTTGAACCACAGTCAACACATTCAAGGTCACCGGGCGAGAGCGGATACTCTTCTTGGGCATAATATTCCTAACTTCTATGATACTTTACCATAGTCTCCCTACTTTGTCAACATACATATCCGGATTATTCTTCCTTTTCATTATCTGAGTTATTCTCTCTTTTTCATTATCCGGATTATTCTCTCTTTTTCATTGGCTCCCCTTCCAGGGGAGCTGTCAGCGTCAGCTGACTGAGAGGTCTTCCTATGCATATCCATACTATCCTCTCTTATCATGGGCTCCCCTTCCAGGGGAGCTGTCAGCGTCAGCTGACTGAGAGGTCATCTAGCATATTAATCTTATACTACCACACTTCGCCCACAATTTCAGCACATTTCTCATATGAAAAGCTGCTATCCTGCTTAATTATCGCATTATTCCCAGCCAGCTCTTCATTATATTCCGACAACTTATAAACCGTCACACCATCTTTCCTTTCTTCCAGATGGCTTACAAGAGGTATCACATCATGCTTTTTTATATGCACCTGGCCGCTTTTATTCTGCTTCAGAACAACACTTGCCATTCCTCCTACCATCCTTGCGGTAACCTTGCTGCCACCTCCGGATGTCCAGTTTACATAATTCCCCAATGAATAATATACCAGTCCTCTGTTCACCTTTCCGCTTACAGGATCAATAGTTTCTTTCCATTCTATGGGCTCTATAACATGGGGATGGGTCCCTATTATAAGATCTGCCCCGTTAGCGATCATATATTCCGCCATCTTTTCCTGTTCTTTGTTCTGTTTCAGCTCATATTCTGTTCCCCAATGAGGGCACACAATCGTAAAATCAGCGTTTTCCTCTGCATATTCAAGATCTGCCTTAATTTTCTCCTTATCAAGAAGCTTCACAGCATAAGGCATCCCCTTCGGCATTGGGATTCCATTTGTTCCGTATGTATAATTTAGTATCGCTACCTTAAGGCCATTATCCTCCCAAATATATACGTTGTCCTGCTTTTCCTCTGCATTGCATATTCCTAAAACAGCTTTATCCGGGTGATTGCTCTCCCAATAATTAAGGCAGTTCTCTATTCCCTGTCGCCCTTTGTCTAAAGCATGATTGGTCCCATGACAGATAACATCAAATCCTGCATCGCACAGAGCGTCACCGATTTCGTATGGAGCGTTAAAGCAGGGATATCCGGAGACCCCCAGCTCCTTTCCACCGATTATTACCTCCTGGTTAACTATCGCTATATCAGCTTCACTTATCAGGTCCTTTGTATTTTCAAAAAGCCTTGCATAATCATAGCTTCCATCATCACGCCTTGCCGCCTGTTCTATTCCATCATGCAGTAGTATATCGCCTACCATAACCACCTTTATCTCACGGCATTTATCAAGTTCCTTTGCAAAAGCTTCACCAGACAAAAGAGCCACTAAGGCTATCGATACTATCGACAGCCTTAGCAGCTCTTTTATTAAAAGTTTTAATGACTTTGATTTATCCATATCAATACTTTACTGCTGTTCTTCCTTAAGCTCTTCTCTTATGGCACGAGTACTGATCTCTTCCTTAAGCTGAGCTATAAAGCCTTCAAGATCTCTCTGTCCTTCATCGCCAAGGAAACGGCTTCTTACAGCTATAACACCAGCCTCTTCTTCTTTCTGTCCAAGAACAAGAATATAAGGTACCTTTTCCAATCTTGCTTCACGGATCTTATATCCGATCTTTTCTGTTCTTGTATCTAATGAAGCTCTTATACCTGCTGCCTTAAGCTGCTTAAGAACAGACATAGAATAATCAGCAAATTTATCAGAGATAGGGAGCACTTTAACCTGTACAGGTGAAAGCCATGTAGGAAGTTTTCCCTTTGTCTCCTCAAGAATATATGCCATGAATCTGTCAAGAGATCCAAGAATAGCTCTATGTAATACTACAGGAGTCTTCTTTGTTCCGTCAGCGTCTACATATTTAAGATCAAACTTTGCTGGCAGACAGAAATCAAGCTGGCATGTAGAAAGTGTATACTCAGCTCCTACAGCAGGCTTAACGTTTACGTCAAGCTTTGGTCCATAGAAGGCTGCCTCACCAATTTCTTCTGTATATTCAATACCGATCGCATCA
>JAZUFJ010000283.1:0-5780 GCA_045640645.1 Lachnospiraceae bacterium | reverse complement strand
TATTATAAAATAAACATTTATAAAATTCAATCATCATATATTGCTGTGCTTGAATTTTATATGTACTGATGATAAAATTTTAAGATACTTGATATGATTTGTTTTAATGGCAAAATAGCCCATTTAACATGTTAATAATTAGAAAGAGAGAAGTATATGAACAGTTTTTTAAATAAGCTAGAACGTAAGTATGGCAGATATGCCATCAATAATCTTTCGTTATATTTAATTATAGGATATGGAATTGGTTATATTCTGACTATGACAGGGTCGATGGAATTTATTTCCCTTAATCCATATAAGATTATTCATGGACAGATATTCAGGATTGTAACATGGATACTTAACCCTCCAAGCAGTTTTAGTATTTTCACGATAATAATGCTTTTTTTCTATTATTCAATAGGAACCAGTCTTGAGAGAACCTGGGGAGCCTTCAGGTATAACCTTTATATTTTCTCAGGTTTTTTGTTCACTATTATTGGGGCTTTTATTCTTTATGTGATATATGCAGTGATAGGCAATGTACCTGGAGAGCTGGCGGGTGCGTTAATTAGCCGTTCTATTAGCACATACTATGTAAATATGTCTATTTTCCTGGCCTTTGCTGCAAGCTATCCGGATATGCAGGTATTATTGTATTTTATTATACCTTTGAAGATAAAATGGCTTGCGTATATTGATGCATTATTATTGCTGATAGATTTTATCTCAAATGGTATGGGAGTAAAAATAGCTATTTTAGCATCACTTCTTAACTTTATATTATTTTTCCTTGGTATGAGAAATGTCAGAAGGTTTTCACCAAAGGAAATACATAGAAGACAGAGCTTCAAGAGAGCGGTAAACCAGAGCAGCGGAGTACATAACGGAGGCTTTAGCGGGGCTGGAGTAACTAAGCATAAATGTGCTATATGTGGAAGAACGGAAAATGATGGGGATCATTTGGAGTTTAGATTCTGTTCAAAATGCAATGGTAATTATGAGTATTGTCAGGATCACCTTTTTACACATAAGCATGTTCAGTAGGAAATTAAACAAACATAGAATAGGAAAGTAATGATGCAGGAAGAACAGCAGTTTAGAAAAAGTATAATACAGATAGAGGTACTGGCTAAGAAGCAAAAAAATGCCGTACTAAAGGAACAGGTAGGTGAGGTGTTTTCTGGCCTTAATACCAATCAGTTAGAGCATGTTTATAAGTTCTTAGAGGATGAAAAAATTAAAGTTTTCGAGGATAAAGAAGAGCTGGATAAACATATTGAAGAGCAAAAAAACGATGTTGAAGAACAAACTTCAAGTGAGAAAGAAGCAGAAGACGCAGAAGATGTAAGCAATGAAAACGTTTTAGCTGATAATACTGGCGAAGAAGATGAGATAAGAGAAACAAATTATCTCAAGATGTATCTTGATGAATTAAGTGAGCTTAATGAAACAGAGCATAGTCAGCGTTTGAATAAGCTGGGGCAGATATTAAATAAAGAGGCTTCAACAGATGAGATAGCTTTGATGTTTTTAAACGATGTAGTGGACATAGCGAGACTATATGAAGGTCAGGGTGTTTTGGTGGAAGATCTTATCGGTGAAGGAAATGTAGCTCTTTTAATGGCAGCGAAGATGATAGAATGTTGTGAAACACCTACTGAGGCAGAGGAATTTATCACTAAAAATATAATGGATGCCATGGAAAATCTCATTATGGAAAATGTAAATGATGATGATTTTGGAAGCACAGTTGTTGATAAGGTTAATGATCTGAATGATAAGGCAAAAGAGCTGTCGGATTCCCTTATGCGTAAGGTGACTGTTGGGGAGCTTAAGGCTGAATATGAGCTAAGCGAAGACGAAATAAATGAAATAATCAGACTTTCAGGAGATTTGGCTCAGTATATCGATGTTGAAAATAAGAGGGAGGAAAACTGATGAAACTGGAGAATTTATCAAGCTATAAAATAATAGAGAAAAGAGATGTTAAGGACCTTAACTCTCAGGGTTATATTTTAGAGCATATAAAAACCGGTGCAAAGGTTTGTTTATTATCTAATGATGACGAAAATAAGGTATTCACTATTGGCTTTAGGACTCCACCTTCTGACAGTACAGGAGTACCACATATTATGGAACATTCAGTTTTATGCGGATCTAAAAAGTTTCCAACAAAGGACCCTTTTGTTGGGCTGGCAAAGGGCTCTTTAAATACATTTTTAAATGCCATGACCTATCCGGATAAGACTGTTTACCCTGTAGCAAGCTGTAACGATAAAGATTTCCAGAATCTTATGGATGTATATCTTGATGCAGTATTTTATCCTAACATATATGAGCGTGAACAGATTTTTAAGCAGGAAGGCTGGCATTATGAGCTGGAAAGCGAAGAGGATGATATCATTATAAATGGTGTCGTATATAACGAGATGAAGGGAGTTTTCTCTTCTGCAGATGATATGCTTGAGAGAGAGATAATGAATTCTCTTTTCCCTGATACTGCATATTCATATGAATCTGGCGGAGACCCGGAGGTAATACCTGAGCTGACTTATGAACAGTTTTTAGATTTCCATAAAAAATATTATCATCCTTCAAATTGTTATATCTATTTATATGGTGATATGGATATGGCAGAAAAGCTGGATTACATTGATAAAGAATATTTAAGCAGTTATGACAAGCTGGAGATTGATTCCGAAATTAAGCTTCAGAAGTCATTTGATAAGACAAAATACAGTGAAATATCATATTCAATCACAAACGAAGAGCCCATGGAGGATAATACCTATCTATCATATAATACAGTGGTAGATACTGTCCTTAATCAGAAGCTTTATGTGGCTTTTCAGATAATTGAATATGCTCTTTTATTAGCTCCTGGTGCAGTGCTTAACCAGACTCTTCTTGATAAGGGTATTGGACAGGATATTCAGGGCTCATATGAAAACGGTTCCCTGCAGCCTTATTTTTCAGTTATAGCTAAGAACGCTAATGTAGAACAGCTGGATGAATTTATTAATACAATAAAAGAAGTTTTGATGGACGTAAGCAAAAATGGTTTTGATAAAAAGGCCCTTTTAGCGGCTGTTAATCATTATGAATTCAAATATCGTGAGGCTGATTTTGGATCATATCCAAAGGGACTTATGTATGGACTTCAGGCATTTGACAGCTGGCTTTATGATGAAAAGGCTCCATTCATGCATATAGAGCAGAACAATACCTTCAGCTTTTTAAGAGAGCAGATAGAGACTAACTATTTTGAAGAGCTTGTTGGCAAATATCTTTTGAATAATAATCATTCCTCTATCGTAGTAGTTAAGCCGGAAAGAGGCCTTACTGTTAAGATGGATAACGCTCTTAAGGAGAAGCTTAAGGCTTATAAGGATAGCCTTTCTGAAGATGAAATAAAGGCTATCGTAAAGGATACAAAGGCGCTCAAAAAGTATCAGGAAGAGCCTAGTACAAAAGAGGAATTAGATACTTTACCTGTTTTGAAAATTGAAGATATCAAAAAAGAGGTTTTGCCTTTTACCTATAAGGAAAATAAAATTGGAGATGTAATCGCTCTGACACATGATATCTTCACTAATGGTATAGGCTATCTTACATTGTGTTTTGATATTACTAATATTTCATTTGATTTGTGGCCATATGTAGGCATATTAAAGAATATTATTGGACTTATTAGTACTGAAAACTACAATTATTCAGAGCTGTTTAATGAGATCAATATCAACACCGGAGGAATAACCTTTGCTACTGCATCATATGTTGATGCAAAGGATACAGAAAAGTTCAGAATGATGTTTGAAGCGCGTGCAAAGGTGAAATTCGACCAGCTTTCCTATGCTTTTAATATGATAGAGGAAATGATCTTCAGGTCAGATTTTGACGATACCAAGAGAATAAAAGAGCTTTTATTTATGCTGAAATCACGCCTGCAGGGAAGCCTTGTATCCAGCGGACATACTACAGCTGCTTTAAGAGCATTGTCATACAGTTCTAAGAAAGCTGCTATTTCTGAGAAAATGAGCGGAGTTGATTTCTATCATATTATCGACGAACTATGCGAAAACTTTGATGAGAAGAAAGATGATTGTATTTCAAAGTTAAAATTTGTTATGCAGCAGATATTTACAAAAGAGGCGTTGTTTGTTGACTATATAGCCCTTGATAGCGAATATGAAAGGCTTGAAAAAGAGGTCAAAGCTTTTGTTCCAAAGCTCTATGACGCTATAGAAGATAAAGAGGCTAAGCAGGTAGTATTAGAAAAGAAAAATGAGGGTCTAAAGACAGCTTCAAAGGTTCAGTATGTAGCTACTGCAGGCAATTTTAAAGCGGCAGGTCTTCCTTATACAGGCTCCCTTAAGGTCCTTAAAACAATGATGGCATATGACTATCTATGGATTAATGTAAGAGTAAAGGGTGGAGCTTACGGCTGTATGAACTCTTATAACAAATCAGGTGACAGCTTCTTAGTATCATATAGAGATCCTAATCTTGAGAAAACATTTGAGATATTTGAAGGAACTGCTAAATATCTCGAAGAATATGATACTGATGAAAGAGATATGACAAAATATATAATTGGTACAATAGCCGAAATGGATACTCCGCTTACACCATCCTCAAAGGGTGTTAGAAGTATGAGCGCATATCTTTGCAATGATACTATTGAAAACGCACAGAGAGAAAGAGATGAGGTATTGGCTACAGGTGTACCAGAGATAAGGAATCTTTCAAAATATCTTGATGCAATAGTTAAACAGCATAATATCTGTGTGGTCGGCTCAGAAGAGAAGATAGAGAATGTAAAAGAGATGTTTGGCACAGTGGAAAATTTGTTATAATTTCATAATAAGCTATAACCGGGAATTATCTTTCTAAAGGAGGTAAAATATGGTGAAGTACAGATTTAATAAAACAGTTCGTAAGGCTTGCCTTGGGTTGATTCTTGTAAGTATGATGCTAGGTGGTTGTGGAAGCTCAGCAAGCAAGGAAGCCAGCTATAGCGCTCCGGCCTACAAAGGTGATTACTATTCTGATGATGTATATGAAATGGCTGAGGAAGCTGCTTATTATGACGAGGATATGACAGCTGCTGCGGGTGGCGCTTCTAACGGAATGGAGACCACGCAGGCTGAAACTGTAAGTGATAATAGAAAGCTTATAAAAACGGTAAATATTGACGCGGAAACAGAGGAATTTGATACCTTTATCAGCAATATAGATGCAAGGATAACTGCACTTGGCGGATATGCGGAATCAAAGAATATAGGCGGAAGAAGCTTTAATGATGTGAGATCAAATCGATATGCATACATTGTAGCAAGGATTCCAAGCTCAAGGCTTTCAGAATTTGTAAGTACTATAGAGACTGTATCAAATATTACTAATAAGTCGGAATCTGTAGATGATGTTACTTTACAGTATGTTGATATGGAAGCCCATGTTGATTCTCTTAGAACAGAGCAATCAAGGCTTGATGAGCTGATAAGAGAAGCAGAGGATTTGGATACTATTTTGGCTCTTGAAGCAAGGCTTACAGAGGTAAGATATCAGCTGGAATCTTACGAATCACAGCTTCGAACCATGCAGAATAAGGTAGATTACAGTACTGTTTATCTAAATGTTAATGAGGTTCAGCGTATTTCACCACAGCCAGAATATGAAAAAACAGCATGGGAGAGAATGGCTACAGGTTTTGTAGACAGTACAATTGATGTATTAAACGGACTTGAGGAATTCTTTATTCTTTTTGTAACAGGTATTCCATATTTAATAGTATT
>JAZUFJ010000282.1:0-6801 GCA_045640645.1 Lachnospiraceae bacterium | reverse complement strand
TAATTTTTCCATATTTTTCAGCTTCAGCTATCTGAGCTTCACCCCATGATGTTGATGGATGATTAGAAAAATTGACAAATATACTCACAATTTAACCCCCTTACAACAATTCAACCTCATTGTACTATAACGCCTCTTTATCGTCTATAATGGCATGCTACACTGGAAAAACTTTACAATTTTATTATAAGATAAATACTTATAAAAAAATAAACCTGTAGTTCTAAATACACATTGAGTAAATAATATCTAATAGGGAGAGAATACTATCCAATAAGCCTTTCAAGCTTTAAATATATATCATCCAGTTCTTTTGAAAATTTTCCAACAAAATTCTTTGCTGTATCCATCACATATCTTTTCCTAAACTCTTCATCTTCTTGATTCTGCATATCTTTTAAATTATCTATTCTATCTGCATTTTTTACCGCTTTTGCCATTGGATCACTTAGAATTGCCTTCATATACTCTGCTTCATCGTAATTTTCTTCCTTGGTAACCAGTTTAATTGCTTTAATCATTTCATCATCACAATAACTCTTCAATTCTTCCACAGTAGTATCTGTATCTTCGAGAAGATCATGAAATAATCCGACAATTTGATATCTTATATCATATCCTTCATTAGCTAAGTACATCGCTACCCTAATTGGATGAAATATATAAGGCGATTTATCTCTCCGTCTTTGTTCAGCATGTTTCTCTGCTGCAAAGCAAAGTGCTTTAGAAAACTTTTTACTTTCAGATTTTGTCATGTTTTACCACCTTTTATTCACTACACAATCTCTGTCACTCATAAATCTCATATCTCTTCCATCTCTAAATATGGACTTGCTTCTGTTAATTTTTCTATTAATTTATCAATATCTCTCTGCTTCAACACTTCACGATTATCTGATTCTATTTCTGTTTTAGGAACCATACTCCGTAATAGTTTATTATCTGCTGTAACAAAGCCCTTCTGTATAACATACTTATAGCTGCTGCTGTATTCTGGTACATCTTTATCAAACAAAATCGATATTATTCCACCATTAAGCGTATACATCTGCATTACTATGTTATTCGCCGATTCTATCTGACTATAGATATAATCACAAACCGGCTTACAGTTTCTATAAAATACGCTTTGATCTAACTTATAAACAAAACCATTTGAGCCAAGTACCTCATGCGTAATATTATTGAATGAAAGAGCATGAATAATATTCATTCCAAAAGACAATAGATCTTCCTTTTTAACATCAGAAACTTCTGTAATTGATCCATCTTCAGTCAAAGTCAAAACCTCAAAAGTAACTCCCCAGTAATAATATTTATATATGCTGGTTGTAAGCATATATCTCGCTGTTTTTCTTTCATATGGACCATTTATAAACTTAACATTAGCTAGCGCAACATCTTTTCCTTGTATATCCTCCGCTGGCCAAATATACGCCAGACATTTCGTAGTCTTCATCTCTTAACCTCCGCACCATAGTCATTACGAAATATTAACTAAATAATCCAGTAATTTCATCGAATAATCCTGTGTAGGAAGCGCAATTGTAAATATAAGATACCCCTCCTGATCAGAATTTAGAAATCCAATTTTTCTAAGATCAAGCGCTCCTTTATATATCCCTGTATCGGGATCTTCCAGCTCTATTACCGCATCCATCTGTTCATATTTTTCAAGGTAATCTTCTGTAAGAATTTCACTTAAATCGGAATATATTCCTCCATCCTCCATCTTATGCATCATGTTTTCATCAAGAATCATATAATTGATTTCACCAGCTGCTATCTGAGCATAGAGCGCCATTATATTACTATAGGCATCCATCTGCTGGGCTGTGCCCTCAAACATATTATCAGTTGCCACATGCGCAGAAGATTTCTTCTTATCATATCCATAATATTCCAGGTAGCCCTCTGTGAGCTCAAATTTTTGTTCCTCGGTAAGTTCAACACCAAAAGCTACTCCCATGGATACCGGTTCTGGCTTAAAGAACAGATCACTAATAAACCATATCAGAAGAATAATACCTATTACCAATACAATAGAAGGCCACATATAGTAGGTCTTATAATAGCTTATCTTTTGTTCTTTTGTCATATTCGCTATTTTAGTTTTCTCAGCCTGTATTTTATTTTTGTCTATCATTTCTTCTCCCAATGAATACTTTTCTTTATCTATTATTAAAGCTCTTGGCTTTGTCTTTCCAACATCGCCTGATACAGTTCTTCATTTTTTCATACCTCATTATCAAAAGCAAATAAGGCGCTATATTTCTCAAAAATATGACGCCTTATAACAGCTTTCACATATACTATTTGTATTTCCTACAGACTCTTAACATATAAGAACAGATTCTGATCATCATCTGTGTAATCATTTGCTGGGATAATCTCAAGCATTACCGGCTTAAAGCCTTCCGGATATTTACGTTTATAAAAAACTTTTAGAGAAGTATTATTTCTTCTAAAATAGCTTCTCATATAATCAAGACTAGTATGAGCCAGATATTCCTCAAGATCGTCTGGATGCACCTGTCCGGAAGTACCAAAGCCAGACATCCATTCTGACAGCTTCTCTGAATATCCCTGTTCCTCAGTTTTTTCTACAGACTTTATATTTACTATCTGATAGGTATCATTTGTAATATTGATCTTAAATATCTTAGTATAGGAAGCACATAAGGCTACATGTGCATCTCTGCGTCCTCGTCTGTCTATACCTTTCTTCTGATAATAATTGGTCTTATCTTCATACATTCTCTTATCTGCTAATACCTCAACCTGATGAAGAGTCATATCCTGAGCTTCTTTTCCAATTACATATCCACATGACAAGGTTAACCCTGGATTAAGCTTTCCTTTCCAGCTTTCTGTTACATTCTTAACATCTCTTTTTATTTTTTCTAATTGTGTCTCATCAGCATATATAACAGCTACAAATTCATCTCCGCCTACTCTGAAAAGCTTTCCATATGGTCCAAAGCATTGCTTTATGCATTCACATGCACCTACTATCAGCTCATCCCCTGCTGCATGTCCCAGCATATCGTTTACTACCTTAAGACCATTTACATCCATAGAAACATAGACACCATTTTCTGGGAATCTACCATTTTTAAAGTTTTTGCTCTCTTCTTCATAGGCATATCGATTATAAAAACCTGTAAGATTATCTGTGTTGGATCTTTCTATCCATTTTTCAATGTTCTTCTTTTCTTCGTCTATATTTCTAATAGCATAGATTACTTTTTTTATTGGCTCATTTACCTGATCACCAATCCTGATATACTGTGCTCGTACCCATCCATCCTCTTTAAAGAGAAACTCATTGGAAATAAGCTTCTCATTTTTCATACGCTCTGACAAAGTTGTTAAATCTGTATATTCCCAGAATTTCTCCCTCTGATCATCTACTACACCGTCTATCAGAATCTTATTTAATTCTGTGTGATTGTCCGTCAATATTTCAATATGCTCGCTTAATTTATCTTTTCCATCGAAACGATTTACTTTTTTACCCTCTATATCAACATAATTAATATAAGAATATATACCTGCCATGGAAGATAGTATCTTGTATTGACTGGTGTTTTTTTCTAGCAGATCCTGCTTCTGTTTATTTACTCTCTCTATTAATTTATTCTGGAGCATTGCAAAAATAAAAATATCAGCAATTGCTATTGAAACATAGGTTGTGCCTATATCATACATTGCTTCTACCGTTGCACCACAGAGCATAATTATAATGTATCCCAAAACAGCTACAAGGTCATGAATACCTATTACCCTAACCTGGCTTATAGCATATCCCATCATATATAAAACGGTAAAAACCGGTATAATAGTAACAAAATCATAAAGAGAACCTATTTCGTAATGACCATCTACTATTGCAAATGCATTACCTGTAGCTGCAAGGGTAATTGTTATGAAAAAAGCCACTAGGTTACAAATAAAGCAAATTTTTGCATTAATAACTACAGATTTTAGCCCATACATATCATAAAAATAGCCACTTAAATATAATACAAAAATTCCTGCTATAATTGGTCCGCTACATAGAGAAGTAACTATAAATACATAAGTGATATCGCCATATGCTAAAGATCCGTCAAAAGCCCATACCAAAAAATCCAGGAATAAAGCAATAAGCGTCTCAAACATCATTCCTAAAAACAACTTTGTTGTTAAACTTTTTTTGCTTTTCTCAAAAGTAAGATTAATAAGAAGCATAATCAGGACAAGCATACTCGTAACGTCCATACATACACTTCCCAATGCTCCTAGTGCATTCTTATCCGGCCTATATTTAAACAACAAAACATAAACAACACATACCGTTATAAGAGCACATATTGCTGCTACAAATCTTTCAACTATTCTTCTTTTTGGAACAATTTTTTTGTAATCTGTCATGCTACAATACCCATATTATTACTTAATGATTAATTCTTTCCTAAAAGAAAATCCATTAATTTCATTCTCGTAATGCATCCGTTAACTATTTTCCTCTGTAATCCCGTGATCGCTCTCTAGTAACAAAACCAGAGAAATACAAGGACATTTTATCCTATTACCTCTGTACTTTCAACTTATACCCGTCTTCTATCTCTTTAACAGAATGTGCGTCCAAGCCGTAGATTGTCAAGGCTTTTGGTGGAATAAGCTTCCAAAAATCTTCCTTGTATTGATTTTTTCGTTGCATTGAAGCATAGTTCTTTTCTAGGTATACGCTATTCCAGGTTGCTGCCCATATTACTGCTTTTGCAGCATCTATTTCCTTACGTCCAAAAGTCTTACATCTTCTAAAGGCTCTGTCCGGATGTGCTACCACATCGAACATCTCTGTATTAATCCCCTGAACCATAGCCTCGCACATTTTCCTATATTCATTAGTTTTGTCTTCATCACTAAAGCTGTAATAACCGGGTTCATATTCAAAAAAATGCTGGCCAAGGACTAATAAATCTATCTCTTCCATCTTTTTTAGCTCCATATAGTAACTTTTATATGATGGAAGGTATTCTGCCTCCAGGCCACAATATATTTCTATTTGATCCTTATATTCCCTCTTTAAGCCAGCTATAGAACTGAGATATTCTGCTAGCTCCTCTATGTCCATTCTGCATCCAAATGGATTATCCGGAAAAGGAGCGTGATCAGTAAATACTATCCTTTTAGCTCCTAATTCTATAGCTTTTTCCACATATTTATAATCCGGATCCTTGGCTGCATGCTTGCATCTACTTGTGTGTATATGAAATATTTCGTTTTCTACTGAATGATAAACCTTTGTTGTCATCCTAAATACCTCATTCCAATTTATTCTCTCATTATTTTATATATTTCATTTCCTGCTTCTGCTATTTTTTGTTTCATTTCTTCTTCATCGCTAGCCTCAAATATTTCGCCTATCTTGCATAAAACCTCTTCTTCTGTACTAGCTATCTCTCCCCACCTGATTAGCTTTATAATAATAGTGAAAATATTCATAACAGCTTCTGTTATATCTTCTTTTCTTACCTGCCCCACATACTCTATTTCTTCAGCAATCATTACGGCATAACGTCTTGATAAATTATCAAACAGTCTCTTTCTGACCTCTCCGCTTAGCCCTTTCATGGCCAGTACCAGATCCTGACTCTCAACATCTACCAATACTCTCTGTATACCTCTGTCATCTAATGTTCTTATAGCATAATCAGTCACTTTGATATTAGAATAGTATCCATCACCCGGCGTAGCATCTATATCTCCGCTGTAATATTTTTCTAATATACTTAAATCAAGCTCTAGCCCTTCTATACAGTCCCTCTCTTCGTCCTGTTTTCTTCGATAATGTTCTTCTACCTCATCAGGGACTAATGCAAGTAATCTTTCTTCCATTATTCTTGTGTTCTGCCCATCCTGAATAGCCAGACTTCCTATCATATAAATAAGATATTCTATTGCCTTAAATCCCTCTAAACCTAAGGAAAAATATTTGGATAAGGATAGCTCTTCTACCAGCTCTGGATCTGTACCATCAACAATGAGCATAATCATTGTTCTTAAATTCTTGCATCTATTTTCCTCGGCATATTCGTATGCCTTTTCTTCTAAGGATAACAACCCTTCTTTTCTGGCTATCGTTGACAGCTGACACATCTTTTCTATAGCGCCTATCAATACCCTGCTGCCTAAAGCCTTTTCCTTAAGGTTCTCCATATTATTAATTATTTTATTATTATTTCTAATTTCCTGAAAAATAATATCTCTCATCGCATGCTCCTATTATGGTTTTTTATGATATCCAACAGTCTACATTATATGGTTGTCCACAATGAGGGCAACTATTTCTCTTTATAAAGGCTACTAATAAGTTTACCTCTTTTTTGCATACAGGGCATATTCCTTCGTCTGAGTATTCCGGTGCATATGTCATCCCTACTGGTTTATTATCCTTATTTTCTGTGGTTCCATACCATCCTAGAAGGTCCACATGCTCCTGATTCTTTATTTCTTCTGCTTTCTTCCCTGTTTTTTGTTCTTCTTCTGGTTCTTCATCTAGTTCAAATATTTCTCCAAACATTGTCTCAAATGATTTTTCTGATGAAGAGCTGTTATCTTCATCACTTCCTGTCAAAAGATCTATAATTTCTTTTTGTGTCAACATTCCGTCCATAGCTACCACCTCTTATCTTCTGATTTTATTATATAGCTTCATTTTTACATATTTATGCACATGTATTTTTTTTAATTATATGATGTGTTAACAATCATATAATAATATGGCTGACCACTTTTCGCTTCGTACTCCTG
>JAZUFJ010000281.1:0-4285 GCA_045640645.1 Lachnospiraceae bacterium | reverse complement strand
AATATAGTCTTATCAAGGGCATCAGTAAGAGCTGACAGCTTATATCCTGTCCATAAAGGAGATACCAGCTCACCAAATTTACTATTGAAGCTATCAACATAGTCTTTACAGGCTTTTTTAGCTTCGTCAGTACCCTTTTTCCCTTTAGCCGCCTCATACTGAATAAGTGCGTCATCTTTTATGGATAAAATATAATCTATCACATCGCTCTGAACATCCTTCATAGCATCTTCATCCATATTAAAGCTTTTTGCATCAGCCTTTAAAGGATTGGTAAACATGTTTCTGTCAGAACGAAATGTAGGTATCTTACCAAGCTCCCCTGTTGTAATGCTTATCAAAAGATGCATAGGATTAAGTGGCTCATTTAATACTTCTGCCTTTACATTATCAAAGCATTCTCCCAGTATATCACAGCCAACAGTCTGCTCCTCATATAAAACAATATCCTTAAAGCTTGAAACCCCTGCTGCCGAATCTATCAGATTGATAAAGCAAACCAGCTTATCCTCCATTTCTTTTCCCAGCTTTATAATAGTTGCCCTGCAGGTATTCTCATCCATCATGCCATCTTTCCTGCCGTTAACTACGTTAACGTCGCTCTGAAGAGGACATATTTTCTTATATATATCAAACAGATCACGTCTTATTTTGAATCTGCTACTATCCGGCTTGATATCAGTAAACTGATCCCAGTCTGCTTTTTCAAAGGCTTCCATCCATTTATCAAATGCATCTGTAATATCCCTTTCATAAGCCTCCTGGTCCATAAGAGCCACATCTGCAGGCAAACCTGCATCAAAGCATTTTTCCTTTAATAAGGAATAGCAAAAGCTATGTATGGTAGATACATTCATATCATCCATATGATTAAGAGCATTTTTAAGATTAATAAGTTCATCACCCTCAGCAGAGCCTATTGCCTTACTAAGCTCTACAGTGATTCTTCCCCTTAATTCCTCTGCTGCTTTGTTCGTGAAAGTAATAACTACTATTTCTCCCGGAAGCTTATTACCGGTTCTGAGCTGGCATAATATTCTATGTACTATAGCTCTGGTCTTTCCCGCTCCTGCTCCGGCCTCCAAAAACATGCTTTTATCAAGATTATTAGCAGATATTACCTCATCACGTTCCTTAAATTCTATTTTTACCTTATCCATAAGACCTGTTTCTGTATTGCTCATGTGTTTCCAATCTCCTTAGAACTTTACTACTCGATCATACTACCTTTTTCATTGATTTTATCAGCATCATCGCCATCATCTGTATCACTGTCAAAGCCGACAAAAACCTTGTTTCCAGCATGCTTTCTACATATTTCGTAATAATTACAATATCTGCAATATTCGTCCAAAGCTCCTTCATAGGTGCTTACAAACGAACTATTCTCTAAGATGTTATCAACTTTTTTTCTGATATATTTTTCTATATCAAGATTGATCTTCATATCCAGCTCTCTGTTTTGGCTTGTAGCCTCCTCTTCTGTAAGCTCTGTTCTATTCTTTTGCTTTAACTGCGATCTTCCCTCTACACTGCTTAGGATATCCCTTACATCGTCACTGAAGGTCACATTCCATAGCATTTTGTTATTATCATCCTGCGTAAGCTGTGCTATACATCCTAAATCCTCTGTTTCCGTCTCTTCATTATCGCTTGAAGCTGTATCAGATTCTTCACTATTATCTGCATCTGATGCAATATTTATGCTAACATTTTTGTCAAACATATTATTGCAAAGAGCGTCGTCTCCGTTCTTTATAAGCACATCCACTTCCATATCTGCTTTCTTTTTTGACATCAGATAAGTACTTATTTCTGTAGGGAAGGAATATACGATGCTTTCAAAGTTCAGACCCTTTATCTCATCTACACCAAACTTTTCACAAAGCATCTTAGTATTTTCTGTATCATTAACATAGGCTATTGCTGCCATGGCATAAACGTGGTGCTGTATCCATTCGTTCTCTTCGATTTCACTTCTCTTTTTGGATACACTTCCTGTTTTGTAATCCGTTATGCGCAGGTTCAGAATCTTATTATCGTCTACATAACCATCTAATCTGTCAATAGAGCCTCTTGCAAATACTATTTTATATGGGTAATCACATAATATGTCTTCGTACACTAAAAGATTATCATATTTTGTTTCCCCATCCTTTTCATATTCTTTTCTGATATCTTTTTCAAAATCAAGCTCACATCCAAGTACAAGCCAGTTCTTACCATTTATGCTATCTTCAAACCATTCATTGTGAAGGTTTTTAATATAGGCTAATAGATTGTCCCAGTTTTCTTCAGTTTCCCTGTATACGATGTAATCGCTTGGAGCTGGTACATCTTTTTTGAGTCTTTCAATTTCTTTATCAAATTCTGCTCTTAGATTATTAGTATCAGCTATATCATCCCAGCCTTTAGTAATGCTCTTTGCTGGTGGAAAATACTTTTCCATATATCTCTGATAAGTATGATGATAAAGATTTCCCTTTTCATTGGCTGGCAGCCACTGGTAAGGAAGTCTTCTGACAGGATCTGTTGTCTTTATCTTTCTTACACAATGGTAATAATATTTCAGTGGGCAGCTTAATAATTCCTGTAGCTGACTGGCGCTCATATAGGTACAGATTTCCTTTTTCTTTTCATCTTCTCCAGTCTCATTTTCTGTATTATTAAGCTCTTTTTGTTTTTCCGCTTCCCTCTTTCTCTCATCCTCCTGGACCTTCTTAGTCCATTCCTTTATCCAGCTCTCATAAGTATCCGGCTTTTCTGGGTTAAATTCCATGTTATAAAGATCATATGCTGATATATTTTCCGCTTCCGCCTCGTCAGGACATAGATCAAGGAAGAAAACAGAAGCACAGTTTTCTCTTAAGCTTACAGTATCGTAATAGCTGTATCCCATTACAATACTTCCGGAATCTATAGTCTCTAAGGTCTGTTGCATTCTTGTTATACGCAGCTGATTAGCATTTTTTGACATAGGAAGATTATTTCCTGTTAAATATTCTTCCATGTCCTCGTCAGAGAGTATTGCAGAGTTCACACTTTTTACAGAAGACTTTGCAGCGCTCATTCCTATAATAAAATTATAATCTCTTTCAATCACCCTAAAGGTGTCAAACTTGGCAACATTTACATAAGGTCCCTGTACACCAGTCTGTTCTACCTTTAAACTATTTAAAAATCCCCTAATATATTCAATCTTTGTTTTCAGGTCAAGCCCTTCAGTATCAAGGAATCTAAATACATCTATCTGACTTGAAAGAGGAGCTATAAGGCTTACTCTTTCAGGATTCTTTTTATTAGTATATTTTTTAATGAAATCTATCAGAGCAGAATATATATCTACGACTTCTTTCCCAGCAAATATATCTGCCATATCACTCAAGAATTTAGCAAATATTTTTACAGATACCTTATCTTCTTCCTGAGATATCTCTTCATAATATGCTTTATATCTCTCAAATCCCCAGCCAATTTTTCCACTTGCATTTATGTATTCCGTATTAGGATTACAGGTTATGTTTTCTTCTTCGCCTATTACGTTCGTAAAGGTAAGAATATTATTTAATATTACAGGGCTAAGGAACTCATAATTACCTTCATTATCTGCCCATTCAAGAATCTTTAACATCATCTGGACTATGCCGGTATTAACTGCCTTGATCCCTCCGTCCATAACATAGGGAACTCTTGCCATATCAAGACATCCTATTAAGAAGTTTTCATAATCAGATGCGGTATATAAAATATTAATCTTATCCAGATTGACCTTTTCCTCCTGTAATCTGAGGATCTGTTTTATTACATAATCAATCTCGTTTACTGCACCATAAGCCTTAAAATAGCTTCTTTTAATATTATCATTTGACTTAAAGGCTTCATAACCACCCTCTGGCAGGAAGGTTATATTGTCTATTTCCTTTCCAGGACATAGTTCCAGTATTCTTTTTATAAGTCTTTCTTCAATACCGGTTAATCTGTTAGTCTCTAAAGTACCAAGTCTGGCCTCCTCAAGCCATGGTAAATAGTATTCAAAGCCAAGACCATCATTTTTCTTTGTTTCTATATCACCCAAAATCTCTAAAGCAGTCTTCAAAATAAGAGGTCTGTCATACAAGTGATTGTTTTTCAAATAGGTCTCATATTCATAAATTAATTCCTTGAGCTCAGATATTCTTTTTGAGGGATTCTTTTCATAGCTCTCATTATGTTCAAACATTCTGAGAGTGGTAATGGAATTATATAACTGCTGAAGCGTATAAACGGTCAGACAGTCCTCATTAAT